>NZ_RZRK01000083.1:0-5000 GCF_003997835.1 Mesorhizobium sp. M7A.F.Ca.CA.004.12.1.1 | reverse complement strand
GAAAATGTAACGGGGCTAAAGCCATACACCGAAGCTTAGGGTTTGGTCCGCAAGGGCCAAGCGGTAGCGGAGCGTTCTGTAAGCTGATGAAGCCATACCCGTGAGGGGTGGTGGAGGTATCAGAAGTGCGAATGCTGACATGAGTAACGTAAGGGGAGTGAGAGACTCCCCCGCCGAAAGACCAAGGGTTCCTGCTTAAAGCTAATCTGAGCAGGGTTAGCCGGCCCCTAAGACGAGGCGGAAACGCGTAGTCGATGGGAACCACGTTAATATTCGTGGGCTTGGAGGTAGTGACGGATCATTGAGGTAGTCCAATCTTATCGGATTGAACGGGCTGCTGCGTGGTTCCAGGAAATAGCTCCTCCTTATAAACCGTACCCGAAACCGACACTGGTGGTCTGGTAGAGTATACCAAGGCGCTTGAGAGAACTATGCTGAAGGAACTCGGCAAATTGCACGCGTAACTTCGGAAGAAGCGTGACCCTTTTCTACGCAAGTAGAGGAGGGTGGCACAGACCAGGGGGTAGCGACTGTTTATCAAAAACACAGGGCTCTGCGAAGTCGCAAGACGACGTATAGGGTCTGACGCCTGCCCGGTGCTGGAAGGTTAAGAGGAGGGGTGCAAGCTCTGAATCGAAGCCCCAGTAAACGGCGGCCGTAACTATAACGGTCCTAAGGTAGCGAAATTCCTTGTCGGGTAAGTTCCGACCTGCACGAATGGCGTAACGACTTCCCCGCTGTCTCCAGCATAGACTCAGTGAAATTGAATTCCCCGTGAAGATGCGGGGTTCCTGCGGTTAGACGGAAAGACCCCGTGCACCTTTACTATAGCTTTACATTGGCATTCGTAGTGGCATGTGTAGGATAGGTGGTAGGCTTTGAAACCTGGGCGCCAGCTCAGGTGGAGCCACCCTTGAAATACCACCCTTATTACTATGGATGTCTAACCGCGGCCCGTTATCCGGGTCCGGGACAATGTATGGTGGGTAGTTTGACTGGGGCGGTCGCCTCCTAAAGAGTAACGGAGGCGCGCGATGGTGGGCTCAGAACGGTCGGAAATCGTTCGCTGAGTGCAATGGCATAAGCCTGCCTGACTGCGAGACTGACAAGTCGAGCAGAGACGAAAGTCGGTCATAGTGATCCGGTGGTCCCGCGTGGAAGGGCCATCGCTCAACGGATAAAAGGTACGCCGGGGATAACAGGCTGATGACCCCCAAGAGTCCATATCGACGGGGTTGTTTGGCACCTCGATGTCGACTCATCGCATCCTGGGGCTGGAGCAGGTCCCAAGGGTATGGCTGTTCGCCATTTAAAGCGGTACGTGAGTTGGGTTCAGAACGTCGTGAGACAGTTCGGTCCCTATCTGCCGTGGGTGTAGGAATATTGAAAGGATCTGTCCCTAGTACGAGAGGACCGGGATGGACGGATCTCTGGTGGACCTGTTGTGGCGCCAGCCGCATAGCAGGGTAGCTATATCCGGACGGGATAACCGCTGAAGGCATCTAAGCGGGAAACCCACCTTAAAACGAGTATTCCCTGAGAACCGTGGAAGACGACCACGTTGATAGGCCGGGTGTGGAAGAGCGGCAACGCTTGAAGCTTACCGGTACTAATAGTTCGATCGGCTTGATCGTTCTCATTCCTTATGCTCATCGCTCCAAATCGGAGGATGACAGGCACATAAAGGACCAGCGAATAGCCCCGAGAGGCACCCGACAGCTCCGCTGCCGATGCCTCTTTGTGCTCCTTCGCTCAAAAGCTTCTCGAACAACGTGCGTTTTGCCGACCTGGTGGTTATGGCGGAGCGGCTGCACCCGATCCCATTCCGAACTCGGCCGTGAAACGCTCCAGCGCTGATGGTACTTCGTCTCAAGACGCGGGAGAGTAGGTCGCTGCCAGGTCTGCTAAACGCACGTTGAACTCACATCCAATCGGATGGAGTGATGTCTTCTCTTTATGAAATGGCCCGCCAAGGGATCACGGGCCGCGTAAGCGGCCCTTTCATTTGGTCAGCCATATACCTATCTGTAGGCCTCGGCTTACACAAAAAAGCAAGCAAACGCTTGCTTAGGAACGCAAGCAAGCGCTTGCTTGGATTAGCAAGCAAACGCTTGCTAAGAGGTGACGCGGGGTGGAGCAGCCCGGTAGCTCGTCAGGCTCATAACCTGAAGGTCACAGGTTCAAATCCTGTCCCCGCAACCAAACCTCACTAAACAAACAGCCCGCCTCGTGCGGGCTCTTTTGTTTTTTGCCCTGGTGCCGGCGTTTAACCCGTCATCAGGCGCCCCCAAGCAGGCCAAGCCCAAGCCGCAAGACAGAAAACTCAAATCCTCTCCCCAACCAAACTTCGGTAAGCAAACAATCCGCCTGGAACAATGCCGGCGGGCCGTTCGCATTCGGGGGACAGTCGAAGGTTCTCGGAATACTCCGGGTGGTCAAGGCTGCTGTAAGCCGACGAAGCAGCAGACTTCTTGGCCAAGCGACATGGAGAGCGTCACGCCGCGCTCGGAGCAGATGCTTATCAAACAAGATCTGGGCTTCACGTGATAAGACGCGGCCGGCGGGAGGGCACCGCGCGAACTCCTGGGTGCAGATACTCCAACCACACTCCCCGGTTCGCGGCCAAAAAGGCCGGAAAGGCCTTGCCTGGCCCGTACGGCACCTTGGCGGCCTGCGACCAGCTTCGTCGACCGGAGCGTAGACTCCCCGGAAGTAGGTTGTGAAATATATTTCAGTATGTGAATTATATTGACAACGTGCGCCGAGGCTGTAATGTCCCGATCGTCGGCTTTCGGAGGAAGGTTGGCATCATCAAATCCATACGGCAGCGCTCGCTGAGCGCCTGCGACGGTCATTGAGGATGGCTTCGGCCAAGGGAGGAAACTTGCGCAAATTTCTGAGCACGCTCGCAATCGCGGCGGCTGCATCGACCTGCTTTGGGTCGATGCAGGTACGCGCCGAAACCCCAAACCCGTTCAAATGCGAGCCGGGTGAAAAATATGTCATGAACGTCATGGTCTCGGGCGTCGAATACTGGTTCCCGGTCTATGAAATGTTCAAGCAGGCCGGCCAGCAGTTCGGCTGCGAGACCGCCTATACGGGTACGCCGGAATACGACGTCAACAAGCAGATCGCGACCTTCGACCAAGCGCTGGCGCAGAAGCCGGCCGGCATATTGGTGCATCCGATGAACTCCGATCCGTTCATCGAGCCGATCAACCGCGCCATCGAACAGGGCACCGCGGTGGTGACCTTCGCCGCCGACTCGCCGAATTCCAAGCGCGTCTCCTACATCACCTCCGACAACAATGCCGAAGGCACCTATGCCGCCGACGCCGTTGCCAAGGCGATGGACGGCAAGGGCGAATATGCGGTGCTGGAGAATCCCGGCCAGGACAACCACGACAAGCGCGTCCACGCGTTCGTTGCCCGCATGGAAGCCAAATGGCCTGACATGAAGCTCGTCGGCCGCGCCGCTTCGAACCAGGATCCCACCAAGGCCTATCAGGCGGTTCTGAGCCTGGCGCAGGCGCATCCTGATCTTGGCGCCGTGTTCATGCCGGAGGCCAACTCGGCCATCGGCGCTGCCCAGGCCGCCAAGGAAGGCGGTGGCAAGATCCGCGTCATGCTCGCCGACGTCAATGCCAAGATCCTCGACATGATCAAGGCCGGCGAGATCTTCGGCTCGGTCAATCCAAACCAGGGCATGCAGGGCTATATGGGCTTCATGCTGTTGTGGATGGCCAAGCATCCCGGCCTGATCGATCCGATGAACGACGCCAAGCGTTCGGGTTTCAACCCGATGAGCGTGCCCTTCGTCGACAATGGCTTCTCCATTGTCTCCAAGGACAATGCGGACGACTTCTACTGGGACAAGTACCTCAAGCGTCGCGGTACCAAGGGCATCGAGGAATAGTCCCGATCTCGCCGCCCGGCCTCGGCATGGCCGGATTAACCGGGAAGGAGGCTTCGGCCTCCTTCCTCCCCCGCAGGTTCATCGCAGGAGCACGGCGTGACCCAGGCGCCCATTCTTGAAATCCGTGGCCTGTCCAAGGCATTCGGCCCGGTCAAGGCGCTGAGCGACGTACGGTTCGAGCTGCGGCGCGGCGAAATCCATGCACTGTGCGGAGAGAACGGCGCCGGCAAGTCGACGCTGATGAACATGATCGCCGGTGTATTGCAGCCCGACGAGGGCGACATCCTGATCGATGGTGAGCGCATTTCGATCCACTCGCCCGCAGCCGCGCAACGTCTCGGCATTGCGCTTGTCCACCAGGAGATCGCGCTCTGTCAGGACGCGACGGTTGCCGAAAACATCTACATGGCCGCGATCAACAGCCGGCGCGCGCCGCTGATGAATTTCCAAAAGCTCTATTCCGACGCCCAGAAGGTCATGGACCTGCTCGCGCCCATTCCGGTGCGCACCAGGGTCGCCGACCTCTCCATTTCCAACCAGCAGCTTGTCGAGATCGCCAAGGCGCTGACGCTCGACTGCAAGGTGTTGATGCTTGACGAGCCGACCGCGGCACTCACCGAAAGCGAAGCGCAACGCCTGTTCTCGATCGTGCGCGGGCTCAAGGAGCGGGGCATTTCGGTGGTCTATATCAGCCACCGCATGGCCGAGATATTCTCGCTGTGCGACCGCGTCACCGTCTTCCGCGACGGCCGGTACGTGGCGACCGATCAGGTCGCCGCCGTTTCACCTGACGATGTCGTGCGCAAGATGGTGGGCCGCGAAATCACCCAGCTCTATCCCGACAAGCTGGCGCCGCAACAGCCGGGGCGCCTGCTTCTCGCGGTCGAGGGGCTTTCCGATGGCCGCCGCTTCGCCGACGTCGATCTGCAGCTTCGCGCTGGCGAAATTCTCGGCATAGGCGGCCTCATCGGGGCCGGCCGCAGCGAGATCGCGCAAACGGTCTGTGGCCTCAGGCCAATGACGTCAGGAACCGTCGTGCTCGACGGAAAGCAGCTGCGGTTGCGCAGCTATGGCGATGCGGTCA
>NZ_RZRK01000839.1:0-2616 GCF_003997835.1 Mesorhizobium sp. M7A.F.Ca.CA.004.12.1.1 | reverse complement strand
CTGCGCGCCGTCGACAATGTCGATTTCGCGCTGATGCCGGGCGAGATCCGTGCCGTGATCGGCCCCAACGGGGCGGGGAAGACCACCTTCGTCAGCCTGGTCAGCGGCCGCATCCAGCTGTCTGCCGGCATGATCGTCTTCGACGGCGCCGACATCACCAATCTGCCTGCCTATGTCAGGGTGCGCAGGGGCATCGCCTACACCTTCCAGCTCACCAGCGTCTATGCCAACCTGTCCGTTTACGCCAACGTCGCGCTGCCCGCGCAACTGACGCAGCGGCATGGCAGTCATTCCAAGAGCGCGATACAGGCCGCTGTCATGACCGCACTGGAACGCACCGGCCTGGCCGATCGTGCCCACATGCCGGCGGGCCAATTGTCCTACGGCCATCAGCGCCTGTTGGAAGTGGCGATGGGCCTCGCACTGAAGCCGCGCCTGCTGATCCTCGACGAGCCGACGCAAGGGCTGGCCGACAGCGAGATCGACAATTTCATCACCCTGGTGCGCGAGATCGCCAAGAACGCCACCGTGCTTCTGATCGAGCACAACATGCCTGTCGTCATGCAACTCGCCGACCGCATCACCGTCTTCAATGCCGGCAAGATCCTGGCCGAAGGCACCCCCGAAGCGATCCGCGAGAACGCGGCGGTGCAGGAAGCCTATCTGGGGACCGCCCCATGACCGAGGCAAAGTCCGAGGCGCTGACCATCTCTGGACTGGACTGCTACTATGGCGAGGTCCAGGTGCTCTATGGCCTCGACCTGGTGCTGAACAAGGGCGAGGTGCTGTGCCTGTTCGGCCGCAATGGCGCCGGCAAGACGACGACGCTGAAAGCCATCATGGGACTGGTTCCCTCAAGCGCCGGCTCGATCAGGCTCGATGGCCAAGAGTTGACTGGTCTGCCGGCGCATGAAGTGCCCAAGGCCGGCGTCGCCTATGTGCCGCAGGGAAGACGGCTGTTCGCCGAAATGACGGTGGCGGAAAACATCGAGATCGGCCTGATGGCGCGCGGCAAGGGCAAGGCCGTGCGGGAAAATGTCCTCGACCTGTTCCCGCTGCTGCGCCAGCGGCTGCGGCAGCGTTCCGGCACATTGTCCGGCGGCGAACAGCAGATGCTGGCCATGGCGCGCGCGCTCTGTCTCGAACCGCAAGTGCTGCTGCTCGACGAGCCAACCGAAGGGCTGATGCCGTCGATGATCGCCAAGATCCGCGAGACGGTGTCGAAGCTGCGCGACATGGGCGTCTCGACCATCCTGGTCGAGCAGCGTGTCGATGCGGTGCTTTCGGTCGCCGACCACGTTGCCTTCATCGAAAACGGCCGCAACCGCGAGACGGTCGACGTCGAGGAGTTGCGCGCCGACCCGTCGGCGGTCCGCCGCTATGTCGGCGTCGGGTGATCAGCCGAAGAACAGAAAGCCCGCGACCAAAAATGTCGGGATCAGCACCAGCCCAGACCACAGCATGTAGCCGAAGAAGCCCGGCATCTTCACGCCGCGATGGCGGGCGATGGCGTAGACCATGAAGTTCGGCGCATTGCCGATATAGGTGTTGGCGCCCATGAACACCGCGCCGGCCGAGATCGCGGCAAGCGTCGAAGCGAACTCCGTCATCAGGTGCCGGGGGTCGCCGCCGGCAAGCTCGAAGAACACCAGATAGGTCGGCGCATTGTCGAGGAAGGACGACAATGCCCCTGTCAGCCAGAAATAGGCGAGATCGTTGGGCGTACCCGAGGGTGAACTGACAAGCGACACCAGCGGTGCCAGCGCGCCGTCATGGCTTGCCCTTAGGATGGCGATGACCGGCACGATGCAGATGAAGATGCCGGCAAACAATTTTGCCACCTCTGCTATCGGGCCCCAATTGAAGCCGTTCGCCTCCCGGTGGCTCTTGTAGGAGAGCGGAAGCGACAGCAGGGCGAGCGCCAGGATGATGGCGTCGCGCACCAGATTCTGCAGTTCGAGACTGACGCCGAACACCGAGAAGCTGACGCCGGGCTTCCAGGCCGCCGACACCAGGATGGCGCCGATCACGCCCGCCAGCAGCGGAAGGTTGGCCAGGCCGCGCAGACGCACCTTGGTATCCGGCGTCGGATCCTTGATCTTCGGCGCGCCAGCCTCGCGCCGATGCAGGATGATGTCGATGCCCAGGAAGACGGCCAGCACGGCACCGCCGACGAACAGGGTCTCGCGCCAGAGATTGGCGGTCGTCCAGAAGAAGTCGACACCTCTGAGGAAGCCGACGAACAGCGGCGGATCGCCAAGCGGCGTCAGCGAGCCGCCGATGTTGGACACCAGGAAGATGAAGAAGATGACGACATGGGCGTTGAACGGCCTGTTATCGTTGGCGCGGATGATCGGCCGGATCAGGATCATCGAGGCACCGGTCGTGCCTATCACCGAGGCCAGCAGCGCGCCGACCAGCAGCAGGCCTGCATTCACCAGCGGCGTGCCGTGAATGTTGCCGGCAAGGAGAATGCCGCCCGAAATGGTGAACAGCGCAAACAGCAGGATGATGAACGACATGTATTCCGTGAGCAACGCATGCAGCACCGCTTCGGTCGCTGTGGGAACACCGAAGGCAGCCGCCAGCGGCACGATCACCAGTGCGGCCCAAAGG
>NZ_RZRK01000838.1:0-2619 GCF_003997835.1 Mesorhizobium sp. M7A.F.Ca.CA.004.12.1.1 | reverse complement strand
CGCTGCTACGTCGTGCTCGCCGATGGGTGCGATCTTTGGCTGCATCTGTATCCCGAAACGGTGGCCGGCACGGAGCGAACGTTTCGCTCGATCCGGTAAAGACAAAACCGCCGGGCTGGCGCCCGGCGGTTTGCAGATCATGTCTGTGTGTTCGTGCCGCTCAATAGGGGCAAGCGTTGTCAGCCGTATAGTCGTGCACTTCGGTCTTGCCGGCAATGATGTCGGCCTTGGCCTTTTCGACGGCCGCCTTCATCTCGTCCGTCACCAGCGCCTTGTTGTTGTCGTCCATGGCGTAGTCGACGCCGCCTTCCTTGAGGCCCAGATTCTCGACTCCGCCCTTGAAGGTGCCGTTCTTGCCGTCCATGAAGGCGGTGTAGACGGCGACGTCGACGCGCTTCAGCATCGAGGTCAGCACCTTGCCCGGCTGCAGGCCGTTCTGGTTGGAATCGACGCCGATGCCGAGCTTGCCGGCATCTGCCGCCGCCTGCAGCACGCCGACGCCGGTGCCGCCTGCCGCGGCGTAGATCACGTCGGAGCCCTGGTCGATCTGCGTCTTGGCGATCTCGCCACCCTTGGCCGGATCGTTCCAGGCAGCCGGCGTGTCGCCGGTCATGTTCTGGATGACATCAGTCGCACCCGCCGACTTGGCGCCGCCGACATAGCCGCATTCGAACTTGCGGATCAGAGGGATATCCATGCCGCCAACGAAGGAGACCTTCTTGGACTTAGAGGCCATCGCCGCCAGGATGCCGACGAGGTAGGAGCCCTCCTGTTCCTTGAACTTCAGCGACCGCACGTTCGGCAGATCGACCTGGTCGTCGATGATGGCGAAGTTCAGGTCGGGATATTCGGCGGCGACCTTGGTCAGCGCGTCCGTCCAGGCAAAGCCGGCCATGACGATCGGGTTGCGGCCGTCCTCGGCGAAGCGGCGCAGCGCCTGCTCACGCTGCGAGGCATTGGAGACCTCGAATTCGACGTAGGCCGTGCCGGTTTCCGTCTTGAATTTCTCGGCGCCGTTGTAGGCAGCCTCGTTGAAGGATTTGTCGAACTTGCCGCCGAGATCATAGAGGATGGCCGGCTGGACATCCGCGGCGAAAGCCGGAAGAACCATTGCGGTTGCGGCCAGGAGGCCGAGAACGATACGTTTCATGTGATCCACACCCTGTCGGTTATTTTTTCCGTTATGCACCGCATGCCTGCCCGGTTCTCCGGCAGGCATACGACGTCAGCCAGGAGTGTACTCCCTCCCGCTCGGCGGCAATCTGGCATGGCCCGAAACAAAATTCACGCGGAATTTTGACCTTTTGGAAAAGCTTGGTGCGGACAAGCCGCACCGCAGCTTGTCCTTGCGCCAAGTGTCAGGCGGAGGCGGCGGCAGGGATGGCGCAAGCGACGCCGGTGCCTTTGAGGTTGCACGTGCCGTAAGGGTTCTTCGCCAAATATTGCTGGTGATCGGCTTCGGCGAAGTAGAATTCGGCCGCCGGCGCGATCTCGGTGGTGATCCTGCCGTGGCCGGCACCGCGCAGCGAGGTCTCATACGCATCGCGCGAGGCGCTCGCCGCCCGCAATTGCGCCTCGTCGCTCGTGTAGATCGCGGAGCGATAGGCGGTGCCGACATCATTGCCCTGGCGCATGCCCTGCGTGGGGTCGTGGCTTTCCCAGAACAGCTTCAGAAGCCCAGCATAGGAGACGATCTCGGGGTCATGGACCACCAGCACCACTTCGGCATGACCGGTAAGCCCGGTGCAGGTCTCCTGATAGGTCGGATTGGGGGTGAAGCCGCCGGCATAGCCAGCCGCGGTGACCCAGACGCCTTCGATCTGCCAGAACAGCCGCTCCGCACCCCAGAAGCAGCCCAGTCCGAACATCGCCGTCTCCAGCCTCTCGGGATAAGGACCCTTGAGCGATCTTTTCAAGACCTTGTGTCTGGATGCGGTCGGGATCGCCCTGGCGCGGCCCGGCAGGGCCTGGGAGGGCTTCGGCAGATTGAGCTTCTTGTTCAGCATGTCGCTGAGAAAGAACATGCGCGGCTCCTCTCCGGGTGAAACGCAAGAAGCCGCATGACGGCGGCTTTGTTTGAGCATCGGATTCCCAAAACCGGCAACCGCTTTTGGGTCCGATGCTCTAGGTGGCGGCGAACTGCCCAGCACGCGGCGGCCGCCTGTAGCCTATCGCATAGAGCAGGAAAGCCAGCACCGCGAACACGGCGAAGCCCGGCTGGTTCAGCACCCAGGCGACGGCGCCGTCCCACAGCAGCGGGCTGGCCTTGGTTCGGATGAAGGTTTCGAAGGCGGCCCTCGTGTCGGGCGAGACCGCCAGCCAACTGGTGTTGAGCGGGGTCAGCACCAGCACGGAGGCCGCCACGGTGCGTGTCGCGTCGAGCACCGCCATGATGACGGAAATCGACAGCGCGATCATTGCGGCAAGACGAAAGACGAAGCGAAACATCAGAACCCTCCTCCGGGCTGGTCCCCTCCCGAGGGGCCTTTCAGAGATAGAATGCGCATGGCTGGATCGCAATCGCCATACGCGAATTTGCAGACTCCAAACTCAGGTCAACAGAAGGCCGGACGACAGTCGGTCGGGTGGCTTTTCATTGACATGTGAGGGCAGCTATGC
>NZ_RZRK01000837.1:0-2624 GCF_003997835.1 Mesorhizobium sp. M7A.F.Ca.CA.004.12.1.1 | reverse complement strand
TGCCGAGGCCATGACGCGGGTGCCGGCGGAACTGGCCAAGCCGAACGGCAAGGTGTTCATCCGGCCTTAGGCCAATTCGAAAGGTTCGAGAAGCTTGGACGCGAGGGGGCCTCGGAGTGCTTTGCGTCAGAGATCGCCGGTTATCCGCCGCCTCGGGACCGTCAGGCCGATACCCGCGTCCATCAAGCCCCCTATGCCATGCCGCTGCGTCCGTGATATGCCGCCGCCATCGAATGCCGGGACAGGCTGGACCGAGCTTGTTCCGGGATTGTGTGGGGTGCCTTGATGACGATTTCCAAGCCGGTTTTCGACCGTTTGGGGTTTGGCCTGTGGATCGGAGCGTTCCTGGTCGTTCTTGCCATGGTCCTGCGGTCGCCGTACACGCGGACGGTATGGAAGGCCTATATAGACGGCAGCGAGGCGCTTCTGGCCGGTCTGCCGCTCTACGACACCCAATCCGAGATGGGGTATCTCTACGCGCCGGCCTTTGCCGCGCTCTACACTCCGATAGTCAAGCTCGGTCCGCATCTGGGCGGCGTGGTGTGGCACTCCCTCGGGTTTGCGGTGCTGACCTATGCCGCGATGCGGCAGGTGCGCAAGCTCGGTGGTGGCGAGTTGATGTGGCTGCTTTCTTTCGGCCTCTTCCTCGCTTTGCCGATGGCGCTCGGCGCGATCCGCAACGGTCAGGCGACGATCCTTTTGACCGCCGCTTGCTGGCTTCTCACATTGTCGGCGCTGGAAGGGCGACGGGCGGAGACGTTCTTCTGGGCTTCGCTTGCCATCATCGCCAAGCCGACCGCGATCATAATGCTGTTGTTGGTAGGAGCCCTTCGGCTTCGGTTGATACCGGTGCTGGTGCTGGCGGTGCTGTTCGTGCTCGCACTGCCTTACGCTTTTGCTCCCGCCGGCTATCTCAACGATCAGTATCGTGTCTTCGCCCAGATGTTGACCTCCATGGCCGTCGACAATACCAGCCATTTCGTGTCCACCGATTTCACGGCACCGTTCACCACGATAGGGCTGCCGATACCGGAATTCGGCGCAACGATCGTGCGCATGGTCATGGCCCTCCTTACGCTTTCAGCCGTCATCTGGTTCGACCGCAGGCTCGAAGGGGGAAAGGCAGCGCTGGCGATCTTCCTGACGGCCACTTTCTACATGTGCGTCTTCAACCCGCGCGTCGAGCCCAACACCTTTGCCATGATCGCGGTACCAGCCGGTCTTGCCATCGCCCTGTTGTGGCGCGAAGAACGAGGCGGCGTCCTCGCCTCGGTGCTGTCGATGACGCTGTTCGTGACCGGGCTGAGCGGCGTCGAGCGCCATGTGCACGATTTCCTCTTCCCCTGGTTCCGGCCGGTGGCCGTCACTTTCATCGCCGGTTCGCTGATCTGGTGGTTCTGGGCCAAGGCACGGGAAAAGGTGGTGAATGCGGGAGTCGCGAATGGCTGAGTTGCGACAGAGCCTCGATATCGTTGCGCCATTCTTCAACGAGGCGGCTTCGGCATCGGCCTTCGCGCGCCTGCTCGGCGAGCTCGAAGCGGCCGTGGCACAGCGCTTCGGCATGACCGTGCACAAGATCCTGGTCGATGACGGCAGCCGTGACGACGGCGCCGGACGATTTTCGCAGGCGCTGACGGGATCGTGGGAGATCGTCCGCCTCAGCCGCAATTTCGGCAAGGAAGTCGCTGTGCTCGCCGGCCTCGACCAGTCGCGCGGCGACATGGTGCTGATCATGGACGCCGACCTCCAGCATTCCCTGGACATCAGCCTGAAGCTGATCGCCGAGCTGGTGAACCATCCCGACATCGACGTCGTCTATGCCCAGAACGACCGCCGCGAGGCGAGTTGGCGGCGCAGCCAGCTTGCACGGCTTTTCTACAGCCTGATCAACAGCAGCCAGCGTTTCGACATTCCTGAAAATGCCGGCGACTTTCGCGTCATGCGCGGCGCCGTGGCGCGCGCACTGACCAGCCTGCGTGACAAGCGTCGCTTCAACAAGGGCCTGTTTGCCTGGGCGGGCTTTCGCCAGAAAGCATTGCCCTATTCGCCGGAAGGCCGCGCCAGTGGCACATCGAAATGGAGCCGGCTCAACCTGATCGCCTTCTCGCTCGAAGGGTTCACCTCGTTCTCCGTCATTCCGCTGCGCCTGATCAGTCTTAGCGGGCTGCTCGCGGCGTTGGCCGGCGCGCTCTATGGTGCAAAGGTGTTCTTCGAGGTGATCTTCTACGGCATTGCCGTTCCGGGCTACCCCAGCCTGCTGGTTGCCGTCGTTCTGCTCGGCGGCCTCAACCTGACCCTGCTTGGCCTGATCGGCGAATATGTCTGGGTGACGCTCAGCGAGAGCAAGGATCGGCCGGTCTATCTCGTGCGCGATGTCGTGCGCAGCGATGCCTCCGCCGACCGGCCGGAGCCGGGCTCTTCGAACAGATGACGCGGCGCATTC
This sequence comes from Mesorhizobium sp. M7A.F.Ca.CA.004.12.1.1, assembly GCF_003997835.1. NCBI lineage: Bacteria > Pseudomonadati > Pseudomonadota > Alphaproteobacteria > Hyphomicrobiales > Phyllobacteriaceae > Mesorhizobium > Mesorhizobium sp. M7A.F.Ca.CA.004.12.1.1. The sequence goes on along the minus strand of NZ_RZRK01000837.1, from coordinate 181 downwards.
GCCTGATCGCCGACGATTACGGCCTGGCGCCTGGCGTTTCCGCCGGGATTCTCGATCTTCTCGATCGGGGGCGCCTGACCGGCACCAGCTGCATGACCGGCTTTCCCGAGTGGGCAAAGGAGGCAGAGCGCATAAAACCGCTGTGCGGCCGGGCTGCGGTTGGGCTGCACCTCACCTTGAC
>NZ_RZRK01000836.1:0-2627 GCF_003997835.1 Mesorhizobium sp. M7A.F.Ca.CA.004.12.1.1 | reverse complement strand
GTCAAGGTCATCATTGACGATGACGAAATCATATTCCTTCCAGTGCTCGATCTCGTTGCGGGCGTTTTTCAGCCGCGTCTCGATCACCGCCTCCTGGTCTTCAGCGCGACGTTTCAGCCGCGCCTTCAACTCCTTCATCGATGGCGGCAGGATGAAGATCGAGACAATGTCGGCGCGCATCTTCTCCTTGAGCTGCTGGGCGCCTTGCCAGTCGATGTCGAACAGCATGTCGCGCCCCTCGGACAGCGCCAGTTCGGCCGGTTCGCGCGGCGTCGCATAGCAATTGCCATGCACCTCGGCCCACTCCAGCAGCGCGTCGGAATCACGAAGCCGCTCGAATTCGCGCATCGTCCGAAAATGATAGTGGACGCCTTCGATCTCGCTTCCACGGCGCGGCCTGGTGGTGACCGAGACCGACAGTTCGAGGCTGGAATCGCTTTCCAGAAGATTGCGCGCGATCGTCGACTTGCCGGCGCCGGACGGCGACGACAGGACGAGCATCAGGCCCCGGCGGCGTATGCGGGACCCCAAATCCTTGGCAACCATCGGCTACTCCAGATTCTGGATCTGTTCACGAAACTGGTCGACCACCGCCTTCAGGTCCAGGCCGATCGCGGTGATGGCTGCGGCATTCGATTTGGAACACAGCGTATTCGATTCGCGGTTAAATTCCTGTGCCAGAAAATCGAGCTTGCGACCGACCGCGCCGCCGCCCACCAGCAGTGCCCGGCCGGATGCGACATGCGTTTTCAGCCGGTCGATCTCTTCGCGAATATCGGCCTTGGTGGCCAGGAACGCCGCCTCCATATGCAGTCGGGTGGCATCCAGATTGGCGGAAGCGTCCATCAGCAGCCTGACCTGCTCGGCGATGCGTTCGCGGATCACCGCGGTCTCGCGGGATGGATCCACTTCTGCCCGCAGCGTCAGCGCCTCGATCGTGTCGATATGACCCGACAACAGCAAAGCCAGCGCGGCTCCTTCGCCCTGCCGTGCCTGTTCGAGCCCGTTCAAGGCCACTTCGAGCGCGGCCATGACCGCGGCATCGAGCGCGGCCCTCGCCTCCTCGGTTTCGACGGTTTCAGGAATGTCGAGCACGCCGCGCAGCGAAAGCAATCCATCCGACGTCGCCGCAGCAACGCCGAATTGCTCCTGCAGCCGTTTGGCGAGCCCAGCAAGGTCCTTCAGGAAGGCTTCGTTGACGACCGGCTGCGCCTGCGCGCCAACGGCACGGCCGATGGTCAGCGTCGCCTGGAAATTGCCGCGTGCAAAACGTTTCTGAAGTATTTGCCGGACAGCAGGTTCCAACCGCTCGAAGCCTTGCGGCAGCCGCAGCCGTACCTCGACGCTCTTGCCGTTGACGGACTTGACCTCCCAGGCGATCGAGGTGCCTTCGTGCTCGGCGACGGCACGTGCAAAACCGGTCATGCTCTGCAAATTCATATCGCCCACACGTCCCTGGCACATCGCCCTGAACCGGCTTTCCGGACAGAGCGAGTGCGGCTTGAAAAAGATTGCGCCGCAGGCGCGTCGAAACCGGACGCGCGGCGCTCTTCCAAATGTCAGGGCGTTGCCTGCCGGGCAACGCCTTCCTTCATTTACTGGGCAGCGCCCGCGTCACCGCCGCTGTCGTCGGCACCGTCAGCCGGCCCACTGCCAGCGGGTTTGACGGCATTGCTGTCGCCGGTGCCAGTCGTCTTGGCGGCTTTGGCGGCATCATCGGCCTGCTTCTTCAGCAACGCGCGATAGCGGGCGACGTTCTCGTTGTGCTCGTCCAGCGTCGCGGCAAAAACGTGCCCGCCGGTGCCGTCGGCAACGAAATAGAGGTCGGCGGTCTTCGACGGATTGGCCACCGCCTCCAGCGCTGCACGACCCGGATTGGCGATCGGCGTCGGCGGCAAGCCATTGATCACATAGGTGTTGTAGGGCGTCTGTTTCTGGATGTCCGACTGGTAGATCGGCCGGTCCGCCGGCTTTCCCTTGCCGCCGAACAGCCCGTAGATGATGGTCGGATCGGATTGCAGGCGCATGCCCTTGGCAAGCCGGTTCAGGAAGACGGCGGCAACTCGCGAACGCTCGTCACCCTTGCCCGTCTCCTTCTCGACGATCGAGGCCAGCGTGACGAACTCCTCGACGTTGGCCAGCGGCAGGTCAGGCGCGCGCCGCTGCCAGACATCGTCGACCAGCTTCTTCTGATCCGCCAGCAGCTTATCGACCATCTGCTGGCGTGTCGCTCCGCGCGTGAAGCGCAGCGTGTCGGTGGCGAGGCTGCCCTCCGGCGGCGTGGTTGCCGGCATGTCGCCGCTCAAGGCATTCTCCTCGGCGATGCGCTGCAATGCCTGGTCGACCGTCAGTCCTTCAGGAATGGTCAGCGAATACATCACCGACTTGCCGCTCTTCAGAAGCTCCATGATATCGCGCATGGATGCCCTGGGCTTGATCTCGTACTCGCCGGCTTTCAGCGCGGAATCATTGCCGAAGGCCCGCACGCCAAGGCGGAATACCCGGGCGTCGCTGATCAACCCGCGGCGTTCGAGCTGGTCGGCGATATCCTGGACGCCGGTGCTCGGCTTGACCAGGAAGGTGTCGCCATTGGCCGAAGGTCCGGGTTCGGTGAATTCCTGCTTGCC
>NZ_RZRK01000835.1:0-2632 GCF_003997835.1 Mesorhizobium sp. M7A.F.Ca.CA.004.12.1.1 | reverse complement strand
ATCTTTAGAACGAACTCACGCTCGCCGTCGGCCTGGATGTGGAAATTGTGGTCGCGTTCGCCAGGCAGCGGACGCGCGGTGCCGGTCAGCCCATAGTACCGGCGCAGGATGGCGAGCGCTTCGGCCGCCGAAACATCAGGCGCGTCCTCGGCGAGTGTTTCGCCGAATGCATCGGGGACAGCCGAATTCATGGCTTAGCCTCGATAGGTTCGAGCCCGCACCAGTCGGCGATGAACAGCGCGATGGTCTGGGTGACCTTGCGCACCGAGTCGAGATCGACGGCCTCGTCATAGCCATGCGGCATGCGGCAGATCGGGCCATAGACGATCGCCGGCGTGTCGGCATAGAGGCCGAAGAAGCGTGCATCCGTCGTCGCCGAGGTGACGTGTTCCGTCAGCGGCTCGCCCCAGACGGCGGTATGGCTGCGGCGCAGCACGGATTCCATCTCGTCGGCACCCTCCAGCACATAGCCTTCGGCCATGAAGCCGTTGTAGGTGAGGCTCGGCGGACGATTGGCCAGGAACGGATCGGCACGCGCCGCTTCGGCGATACAGGCCTCGAGCTCGGCTCTCGCGTCTTCGAGCCTCTGGCCGGGATAGGTGGCGACGCGCATCTCGAAGACACATCGCGCCGGAACGCTCGATGTCCATTCGCCCCCTTCGATCTTGCCGAGATTGAAGCGGATCGGGTGCGGGTGATCACGGAAATGCTTGTCGTCGACCTTGCGCGCATTCCAGACGATTTCGAGTTGCTTCAGCGCCTGGATGATGACAAATGCCTTTTCGATGGCATTGGCCCCGGCCGAAAATGCACCCGACGCATGCTGCGGGTCGCCGTCGACCTCGACCCGGAACCAGATCGGCCCGACCTGCGCCCGCATCAGCCTCGGCTCCAGCGGTTCGGGAATGAAGGCGGCGTCGGCGCGGTAGCCGCGCTGCACGCAGGCAAGCGCGCCATTGCCGGTGCATTCTTCCTCGACCACCGACTGCAGGTAAACGTTCGCGGCCGGCTGATAGCCAAGGCTGCGCAAGGCGGTCAGCGCATAGAGACAGGCGGACAGGCCGGCTTTCATGTCGCCGGCGCCGCGGCCATGCATCCAGCCGTCCTCGATCACCGGGTCGTAGGGATCGCGCACCCAGCGGTCGAGCGGTCCGGTCGGAACGACATCGATATGGCCGTTGAGGATCAGCGAGCGGCCGGTCGCGTTTCGCGGCGTATGCGTGGCAACGACATTGAAGGCGTCGTCATAAGAAACTGCCACGGGTGAAAAACCCGGCAGGTCGCGAATCGCATCGACATCGACGCGCCACATGTCGACGGCATAGCCGTCAGCCTCAAAGGCAGCCGCCATGAACGATTGTGCGGCATGTTCCTCGCCACGCTGCGAAGGAAAACGCACGAGGTCTTGCAGAAACGCTACCTGCCGCGCGAAGCCGTCATCGACCGCGCTCAGAATGGCCTCGTCCGCAATCCGCTCAGGCATCATATTTCACTTTCTTCTGAATGGTGTATCATATCTCATATGCCATTCCTGTGAAATGCAAGAGGCATACGCGCCAAACTTTCAGTCCAGGGTTTGCCGTTCGATGCTGCCATGGTCTTGGGGAGTTGGCATCGGATGCAGCAAGCCGATACTGCTATCTCTGGAAGACATGACGGGGAATGCGTTGATCACCGAAGACACGATGCAGGCCGAAATCACCGATCTCGCCATCGGCTACCATCGCCTGCCGGCGGGCAAGCTTGCCAATGCGGTGACGTGGATGGAGGCGCGCTCTCCGCAGCCCGATCTCGCGCACCCCTTGGCCATGACACGGATCACGACGCCCGACTGCGCTTCCTATCGGGCGATCTTCCTCGAGATCGGCGCGCCCTGGCTTTGGGACCGTGTTTCCGAAATGTCCGATGCCGAAATCACCTCGCATTTCGCCGACCCGCGCCAGCATCTCTACTACGGCCATGACGAGACCGGCGCCCATCTCGGTATGGTCGAATTCTTCGTCGCCGACAGCAGCGAGATCGAGATCATCTATTTTGGCCTGTTCCCGTCCCTGACCGGCAGGGGTTTCGGCAAACGGCTGATGGCCGGGGCACTGGACCTCGCATGGTGTCTCAACCCGAGCCGCATCTGGCTGCATACAAGCAGCTTCGATCATCACAGTGTCATCGGGTTCTACAGTGCCTGCGGGTTCGTGCCCTTCGCGACCGGATTTGAGATCGTCGACGATCCCCGGATCAAGGGAACCTTGCCGCGCGATGCCGCACCGCAGATTCCGCTGATCGAAACGGAGTGGAGCAATGGCAAGGGAGCCGCGCTTTCCCCGGAAAAGCGACAAGTTGCGCGGACCTAGATGAGAACAGCCCCGCAATCCGTCAGCCAAGCGTCGCCGCACCATCGCCGATGGGTTCGCCGCGAGACCATCCTGTCGACGCTGGAGCGCCATATCGACACGCGCATCGTGCTGTTCGCCGCGCCCGCCGGCTTTGGTAAATCGACGACGATGGCGCAATGGGCCGCGGAAGTCGCGCGCCACGGTCGGCTGACCGCTTGGCTGTCTTGCGAAGCGACGGACAATGACGAGGGCGCCTTCCTGTCGCATCTGGTGGGCGCGCTGCGCCAACTGGTCCAGAG
>NZ_RZRK01000834.1:0-2637 GCF_003997835.1 Mesorhizobium sp. M7A.F.Ca.CA.004.12.1.1 | reverse complement strand
GATGCCGCCGGCCAGCACGAATGAGATGGCACGCGCCTTGAATTCCGGCGGTGCGTTGTCGGCAGCGGCGAAGCGGAACTGCTGGACGAAGGCGCCGCCGACACCGATCGTGAGCAAGCCAAAGGCAAACAGCCAGAAGCTGCCTTGAAAAAGCGCAAGCGTGGCGACGAGGCCGCCAAGCGCCGTGACGATCGTTCCGGTCATGAAGCCGCCGCGCTGGCCCATGCTGCGGATGATGGCCGCTGCAGGCAGCGCGCCGAGCGCCACGCCGATGTTGAAGCCGGTGACCGGCGCTGTCGCCAATGATTTGTCGGGGCCAAGCAGATATTGCCCGGCCAGCGCGCCCACGGAGATGGCGATGGGAGCGGCCGAGCCGATGATCGCCTGCGAGGCGGCCAGGATCAGCGCCGTGCGGCGCGCCTCCCTGCCTGCCTCGACGGCGATTGCCGTCATGATGCGTCCTTGCCCCGCCCCTCGCCACGCACCCGGCGAGACACACGGTCGAGCACGGCATTGACCAGCTTCGGCTCGTCTTCCTCGTAGAAGGCCTTGGCGATGTCGACATATTCGGAGACGATGACCGCGACGGGGACATCCTCGCGCTTCATCAACTCGTAGACGCCGGCACGCAGAATGGCGCGCAGCGTCGAATCGAGCCGCGACAGCGGCCAGTCCTCGGTCAGCGCCTGGCGGATGATCGGATCGATGGTCTTCTGGTTCTCGACGACACCCGCCAGGATGGCGCGAAACCATTGCGCATCGGCCTCGCGATAGAGCGCTCCGTCGACTTCCTTGCCGAGACGAAAGGCCTCGTATTCGGCGGTGATCTCGAAGACGCCACTGCCGGCGACATCCATCTGATAGAGCGCCTGCACGGCGGCAAGACGGGCAGCGCCGCGCTTGTTGGCGTGGCGCACCGCGGGCTGGCCGGGCGAAGCGGGTTCGCTCACGATCGCGCTCCCAGTTGTTCCTTGAGGGCAATCATGGTCAGGGCCGCACGCGCGGCAAAGCCGCCCTTGTCGCCTTCCGAGCGTTTGGCGCGAGTCCAGGCCTGGGCGTCATTCTCGGTGGTGAGGATGCCATTGCCGATGCAGACCGAGTCCTGCACGCTCAAATCCATGAGCGCGCGGCTGGATTCATTGGCGACAATGTCGAAATGATAGGTGTCGCCGCGGACGACGGTGCCGAGCGCGACAAAGCCGTCATAATGTGTGCCGCCTCCCGTCGCGCCGTCCAGTGCAAAGGAGATCACTGCGGGGATCTCGAGCGAACCTGGAACGGTGACGACATCGTAAGTCGCGCCCGCTTCATCGAGCGCGCTTGTCGCGCCGTCGAGCAGCGCGTCGGCAAGGTCGTCGTGAAAGCGCGCTTCGACAATGAGCAGATGCGCCTTCGCCTTCGGACGAATGAAGGCTTTGCCGTGTTGGGATGTGCCAGCCATAAAAGTCTCCGGGGAGTTGCCGGTGACTTAGGCCGAAGCCGGGTTCATCGCAAGCGGAAGATTGTCCACGACGCCGACGGTCGGCAGAACTTGTTGGGTTTCCAGTATTCAGGAGCCTGTAACGTGACGGTAGCGACGCACCGTATCGCGCAGACGATCGTTCACCGATCGTGGATTGATCAAGGCTTCAACGAAGACTCTGCTGTCGTTGACAGACAGATCGAGCTGCGAGTGCCCTTCGGTGTTCACATCGGCCCGCTCCTCACGCATCAACTTGTCTTCCTGCGTGGAATTCACCCTGTCCTTGGTCATCACAGCCCCTCTTTCGTCGCCTCCACCAGCCGCGCCGCGTAGCGGGCCATGGTGTCGATCTCGAGATTGACGCGGTCGCCGACTTTGCGCTCACCCCAGGTGGTCACGGTCAGCGAATGGTGGATCAAAAGCACGTCGAAGCGCGTGCCTTCGAGCTTGTTGACGGTGAGCGAGGTGCCGTCGAGCGCGACCGAGCCTTTTGGCGCAATGAACTTCGCCAGGTCGCGCGGCGCCTCCAGCGTGAAGCGCACGGCGTCGCCCTCATCCTTGCGCTCGACGATCTCGGCCATGCCGTCGACATGGCCCGAAACGATGTGGCCGCCGAGTTCGTCGCCGATCTTCAGCGCCCGCTCCAGATTGACCTTGGTGCCGGATTTCCAGCCCGAGGCCGTGGTCAGCCGCAAGGCTTCCTCCCATGCTTCAACCTCGAACCAGCGCGCATTCGAGCCGCTGTCGGGCAAGGCCGTAACCGTCAGGCAGACGCCGCCGCAGGAGATTGAGGCACCGATGGCAATGGTCCGCGGGTCATAGGCTGTGTCGATGCGCAAACCCACCCCTTGCCTGAGCGGTTTGACGGAAGCGACAGTGCCGACATCGGTGACAATTCCGGTGAACATCGGTGTTGATCCCTAAAAATCTCTTATCCACTCGGCGTAACTGTCTTCGCCAAAGCGCATCTCGCGCAGCTTGCGAAAACCTGCCGGGATATGGTCAGCGTCAACAGGCGATGCAATGCCGTCATCGCCGATCGCTTCCGGTCCCTGGAACAGCACGATGCGGTCGACCAGTTCGTCGGCCAGGAAAGCGCTCGCCACCTTGGCGCCGCCCTCGACCAGCACGCTGGCCATGCCGAGCGCGGCCAGATCCTCGAGCAGTTCCGGCAG
>NZ_RZRK01000833.1:0-2638 GCF_003997835.1 Mesorhizobium sp. M7A.F.Ca.CA.004.12.1.1 | reverse complement strand
GGCCCTGACGTTCAGCCCCCGCCCCGGCGACAACCAGTTCATCCATCGTGCGCTCGATCTGCTACAGCCCGGCGACGTCATTGTCGTGGACGGCGGTGGCTATGAGGGGCGCGCGCTGGTCGGCGAAATCATGACAAGTGTCGCGGCTTCGCGTGGCGCCGCAGGCATTGTCATCGACGGCGCCATTCGCGATGCCGGTGCCATCGGCCGCAATCCGTTCCCATGTTTCGCGCGGTCGGCCATCCATCTCGGACCTTACAAGGATGGTCCGGGAGCCATAAATGTTCCCGTCTGCATAGGCGGCATGGTCGTCGGTCCTGGCGACATCGTCGTCGGCGACGAGGATGGCGTCGTGGCATTTCCAATCGACGGTGCCGCGGCCTTGCTGGCGGCCGTCCGGTCGCAGGAAGCCCGCGAGGCCGAGATCATGCAGAGCATCCAGGAGAACCGTTATCAGGGAGCCTATGCCCGGGCTTCAAGCGGCAGTCACTGATCTGCCGGGTCAGTCCTTGCCGGTGACAATCGTGTGGCCGGCTGGCGATCTTGCTCAACATAACCGCTCCGCAGCTAACCGAGGGCGAAACAATGCATTTCGGGCACGCCGCCTGGATGCACCAACAGGGGAAAATGGAGAGAATTGATGGTTGTTTCCTTCAAGAGGCTAACTTGCGCCACCGCCCTTGCCGGGCTGGCTCTGACCACGATGGCCGCGGCTGCCGACATCAAGATCGGCATCGTGGCCCCCATGACTGGCCAACTGGCCAGTGAAGGGCAGGATATGGAGAACGCCGTGAAGATGGCGATCGATGCCGTCAACGCCAAGGGCGGCGTCAACGGCGACAAGATCACTACCACCACCGCCGACGACGCCTGCGATCCGCAACAGGCGGTGACCGCAGGCAGCAAGCTTGTCTCGGAAGGCGTGACCGCCATCGTCGGCGGCTACTGCTCGGGCGCCGTCTTGCCGACATTGAAGATCTATGGTGACGCCGGCATTCCGTTCGTCATCATCGGAGCGAACTCGACCAAGCTGGTCGCCGCCAATCAGGGCAATGCCTTCCTCGCCAATTCGACCGGCGACATGCAGGCGACGACAGCCGTCGAACTCTTCAAGAAGAATGGCTACAAGAAGTTCGCGTTCGTGGACGAAGGCGATGCCTATTCATCCGACCTAGCCAAGTTGACCGCCGAAGCTTTCAAGAGCGCTGGCGGCGAAATTGCCGCCAAGGAGACCACCACGGCCGGCGAGCAGGACTATTCGGCGGTCGTCACCAAGATCAAGTCGAGCGGCGCCGATGCTGTCTTCTGGACCGCCTACCATGCCGGTGGCGCTCTGCTCACCAAGCAACTCCGGCAGGCCGGGTTCCAGGGCGGCATCGTGCTGGGCGACGGCAACAATTCACCGGAATATCTGGAGATCGCCGGGTCGGCCGGTGAGGGCGTGTACCTGTTGTCTCCGCCGACTGTCGACCTCTTGTCCGGCGCCGCCGACTTCAAGGCCAAGTACAAGGAAACCTATGGCCGCGACGCCGGCGCCTATGCGGCGCTCTCCCACGATGTGGGCGACCTGATCGTCGATGCGATCACGCGGGCCAAGTCGGCGGATCAGAAGGCGATCATCGAGGCGCTCAAGGCCAGCGATTTCAAGGGCCTCGCCGGTGAAATCAAGTTCACCGACAAGAACACGCTCCAGACCTCGAACTTCCGCCCGGTGATTGCAAAGGGCGGCAAGTGGGTGGCTGTCGAATAAAGGCCAACCGGATTGATGCCGAGGCAGGCCTTGTGGCGGCCTCGGCGTCACCGCCGATTGTCTGGTGCGCCGACGCTGCGCCCAGACAAGACTTTTTCAATTCTGCCCTGGAGCATCAATGACGCTCGACCTGCTTATTCAGCAACTGGTGAACGGTCTTATCGTCGGCTCGTTCTATGCCCTGATCGCGCTTGGCTACAGCATGGTCTTCGGCGTCATCAAGCTCCTGAATTTCGCCCATGGCGACATCTACATGAACGGCGCCTTCGTCGGCCTCATCGTGTTCTCCTTTGTCGGCATATGGGTCGGCAATGGCTGGCTGGGCGTGGTCTGCGCCCTGCTTGTGTCGATGCTGGCTGTCGGCTTGCTCGGCGTCATCATCGAACGCTTCGCCTATCGGCCGATGCGCAATGCGCCGCGCCTCTCCATCCTCATCACGGCGCTTGGTGCCTCGATGGTGTTGAACGGCACGGCACTCGCCCTGACCGGCGGGCGGCATTACGCCTTCAACACCGACCTCGGTTTTGCCGGTGTCGACATTTCCACCGTTCATATCACCTACACGCAGATGGTTCTGGTGGCCGCCTCCATTGCTCTTATGGCAGGCATGCAGGCCTTTGTCTCCCGCACCATGTACGGCAAGGCGATGCGCGCCGTGTCCATCGACATGGGGGCGAGCCGCCTGATGGGCATCGATGTCGACCGGGTGATCGCCTTGACGTTTTTCATGGGCTCGGCGCTCGCTGCCGGCGGTGGGGTCATGGCCGGCGCCTATTATGGCAGTGTCCATTTTTTCATGGGCTTCATCATGGGGCTCAAGGCCTTCACCGCCGCTGTCATAGGCGGGATAGGCAGCGTGCCGGGCGCCAAGCTCGGCGGCTTTCTGCC
>NZ_RZRK01000832.1:0-2640 GCF_003997835.1 Mesorhizobium sp. M7A.F.Ca.CA.004.12.1.1 | reverse complement strand
GGGCTTCATCCAGTGCGGCGTCTCCACCGGCCTTGCCGGCTTTTCGGCGCCGGACGACAAGGGTGACTGGCAAGGCATCGATGCGGATTTCTGCCGCGCTGTCGCGGCCGCCGTCTTTGGTGACGGCTCCAAGGTCAAGTTCACGCCGCTCAGCGCCAAGGAGCGGTTCACCGCGCTGCAGTCGGGCGAGATCGACATCCTGTCGCGCAACACCACCTGGACCATCAACCGCGATACGGCGCTTGGCCTGAACTTCATCGGCGTCACCTACTATGACGGCCAGGGTTTCATGATCAACGCCAAGAAGCTGCCGGGCGTCAATTCGGCCCTGCAGCTTTCGGGCGCGGCCGTCTGCGTGCAGAGCGGCACCACCACCGAGCTGAACCTCGCCGACTACTTCAAGGCCAACAAGATGGAGTACAATCCCGTCGTCTTCGAGAAGCTGGAAGAGGTCAACGCCGCCTATGATGCCGGCCGCTGCGACGTCTACACCACCGATCAGTCGGGCCTCTACGGCATCCGCCTGACGCTGGGAGCGCCGGCCGACCACGTCGTGCTGCCCGAGATCATCTCCAAGGAGCCGCTCGGACCGGCCGTTCGCCAGGGCGACGACCAGTGGTATCACATCGTCAAGTGGACCTATTTCGCGCTGCTGCAGGCTGAAGAGCTCGGCATCACCAAGGCCAATGTCGAGGAGATGAAGAACTCGGCAAGCCCCGAGATCAAGCGCGTGCTCGGCCAGGAAGCCGATACCAAGATCGGCACCGATCTCGGCGTCTCCAATGACTGGGTGGTCAACATCGTCAAGGCCGTCGGCAATTATGGCGAAATGTTCGAGCGCAATGTCGGCTCGGGCAGCCCGCTGAAGATCGCGCGCGGCATCAACGCGCTGTGGACCAAGGGCGGCCTGCAATACGCGCCGCCGATCCGCTGATCGAAATGTGATCCGGGAGGCAGATCATCTGCCTCCCGGTTTCTCTTTCCAGGGACGGTCGAATGGCATCGCAGGAAGTACTTCGCGAGGAGCCCAGCCGCGGTTCCTTCATCAACGATCCGAAAATCCGGGGCATATTCTTCCAGGTGCTGGTCGTCGTGCTGCTGGTGGCGGGCGTCTGGTGGATTGCCCACAACGTCATCGACAACCTGACGCGGCTGCGCATCGCTTCAGGCTTCGGCTTCCTCAAGGGCCGCGCCGGCTTCGACATCAGCGAGAGCGCGATCGCGTATTCGTCGGATTCGACCTATGGCCGCGCGATTCTGGTCGGCCTCATCAATACCTTGATCGTCGCCATCGTCGGCATCATCACCGCGACAATCATTGGCTTCGTCATCGGCATCGGCCGGCTCTCGCAGAACTGGCTGATCAGGAAGATCTGCACGGTCTATGTCGAGGTTTTCCGCAACATCCCGCCGCTGCTGGTCATCTTCTTCTGGTATTCCGGCGTGCTGGCCGTGCTGCCGGCGCCGCGCGACAGCATCGGTTTGCCGTTCGGCTCCTTCCTCAACCAGCGCGGTTTTTATTTCCCACGCGCCGTATGGGGCGACGGCTCATGGCTGATCTTCGTCGCCCTGCTCGTCGGCATCGCCATGGCGTGGTTCGTCGCGCGCAAGGCGCGGCAACGGCAGATGGCGACCGGCCAGCAATTTCCAGTGTTTTGGACGTCCACCGCGCTGATCGTCGGGCTTCCGCTGCTCGCCTATGCGCTGAGCGGCTTTCCCCTGAGCTTCGACTACCCGAAGCAGTCGACTTTCAACCTGACCGGCGGCTTCCAGGTCCGGCCGGAGTTCCTGTCGCTTTATCTGGCGCTGTCCTGCTATACCGCCGCCTTCATCGCCGAGATCGTGCGCGCCGGCATCAGGGGTGTCAGCGCGGGCCAGACGGAAGCTGCCGGTGCGTTGGGCTTGCGGTCCGGATCGATCCTGCGGCTGGTCGTCGTGCCGCAGGCCATGCGCATCGTCATTCCGCCGCTGACCAGCCAGTATCTCAACCTGACCAAGAACTCGTCGCTGGCTATCGCCATCGGCTATCCGGACCTGACGGCGACCGCCGGGACGGTGCTGAACCAGACCGGGCAGGCCGTCGAGGGCGTGGTGATCATGATGGTGATCTACCTCGCCATCAGCCTCCTGACCTCGCTTGTGATGAACTGGTTCAACGCCAAGATGGCGCTGGTGGAGAGGTGAGGTAAGGACATGCAAGAACATGATATGTCCTGGGTGCGCACCGAAATGGTGCTGGCGCAGCCGGCGCCCGCCAGCGTCACCGGCCTCGGCGCATGGGTGCGCAAGAACTTGATCGCTTCTGCCGGCGACACCATTTTGACGATCGTCGGCATCGCCCTGGTGGCGATGATCCTGCCGCAAATCACCAATTGGGCGTTCATCAACGCCGTGTGGACGGGACCGGACCGGACCGTATGCGCCACGGTGGCGCAGGGCGGCATCCAGCCGGACGGCTGGACTGGCGCCTGCTGGGCTTTCGTCAACGCCAAATTCGGCCAGTTCATGCTCGGCCGCTATCCCATCGAGGAGCGCTGGCGGCCGATCCTGGTCGCTATCCTGTTCGTGGCGCTGCTGGTGCCGATGCTTATCCCGAAGGTGCCGCGCAAAGGGCTGAATGCGGTGCTGCTGTTCTTCGTG
>NZ_RZRK01000831.1:0-2642 GCF_003997835.1 Mesorhizobium sp. M7A.F.Ca.CA.004.12.1.1 | reverse complement strand
GCGCGCTGGTCGCGGGTTTTGCCCTGACGCAGGGCGTGACGGCCTCGCCGGTGGGCGATGGTCTGATGCTGGCCGCCATCATCGCCTGCGGCCTGGGCTATGCCGAGGGCGCCGCGCTGTCGCGCAAGCTCGGCGGCTGGCAAGTGATCTGCTGGGCGCTGGTGCTGTCGCTGCCGATCATGCTGGTGCTGACGCTGATGACCATGCCGCCATCGTTCGAAGGCGTCGGCGTCAGGGCGTGGATAGGGCTTGCCTATGTCTCGCTGTTCAGCATGCTGATCGGCTTCGTGTTCTGGTATCGCGGGCTGGCGCAAGGCGGCATCGCCGCGGTCGGGCAGTTGCAGCTGCTGCAGCCATTTTTCGGATTGGCACTGGCAGCGACGCTGCTGCACGAGCAGGTCAGCCCGCTGATGGTGGTCGTCACGCTTGGCGTCGTGCTCTGCGTCGTAGGCGCCAAGCGATTCGCGAAGCAGGAATTGCCACGACGCGCGATCGCCTGACGACGGTGCCGTCCTCGCCCAATGCATGTCGCCCAAAAGTGGCCCCGGTTTTGGGAGAACGACATGCATAAAAACAAGGACCTAAAGCGCGTCGCCTGGATCCGTTCAAACGCGACGCGCTTTAGAACTTCGTCACCACTCCAATACCAATCCCCTCGAAGCCGCCCATCGCCATCAAGGCCGCGGGCGCCTCGTCGAGACTGATTCTCTTGCCGACCAGCAGTTCGGGCTTCAGCTTGCCGTTGCGGATCATGTCCATCATCGCCTGGTAGCGGTAGGCCTGCATGCCGTGGCTGCCAAGGATTTCGAGTTCGAAGGCGATCACCTTGTCCATCGGCACCTGCGGCCGGGCATGCTCGCCCAGCATCAGGCCGACCTGCACATGGCGGCCGCGCCGGCGCAGATTGGATATCGAATTGAACGAGGTGGTGGGGTGGCCGAGCGCGTCCATCGACATATGCGCGCCGCCATTGGTGATCTGCTTGACCGCCTTGACCACGTTCGGCGTCGTAGATGCATTGATGGTGGCGACGGCGCCGATCTTTTTGGCGAAATCCAGTTTCTCGTCGGTGAGATCGATGGCGATGACATTGGCGCCCATGGCGCTGGCGATCATGATCGCCGACAGGCCGACGCCGCCGCAGCCATGCACCGCGACCCATTCGCCCGGCGTCACCCGGCCCTGGTCGACGATGGCGCGAAACGAGGTGACGAAGCGGCAGCCGAGGCTGGCGGCGGTGGCGAATTCCATCTCGTCGGGTAAGCGCACTAGGTTGGTGTCGGCGTGTTCGATGGCGACATATTCGGCGAACGAACCCCAGCCGGTGAAGCCGGGTTGGGTCTGATGCTCGCAGACCTGGTGATTGCCCGAATTGCACTCGAAGCAGCGGCCGCAGCCGACGGCGAACGGCACGGTGACGCGCTCGCCGGCCTTCCAGCGGGTGACCTGCTTGCCGGCGGCGACGACGATACCGGCCAGTTCGTGGCCCGGTACATGCGGCAGCGTGATGCCATCGTCATGACCCATCCAGCCATGCCAGTCGCTGCGGCACAGACCGGTCGCTTCGACCTTGATGACGACGCCATCGGCTGCCGGCTTCGGATCGGGAACGGTCTGGATCGTCGGCGCTTCGCCGAATTTCTCGAAGACGACGGCTTTCATCGGTCACTCCACCCTCTGTGCTGCAGGAAACGATAGCCGATTCCCTGTCTGGTCGAGCGGAAATCGATTCCGCCACGCCTGTTGGCAGGCAGCAGCTCTTAACCGGTTTCGCGGTTGCGAAAGTCGGCAAGCCGGGTTTCGCCGGGGGCAAGCTGCCGCCCGTCCTCGGCATGGACTTCCAGGCGCTTGATCGGCCGGCCGGTGAGATTGTCGACCATGAAGGTATAGGGTTCGCCCGGTCCGGCGAAGTAGGTCTCGCCCCATTGCCGCAGGGCAACCAGGACATAGAACAGGCCGCGTCCCTTTTGCGTCAGCACATATTCATGGTGCGCGCTGCCGTCGGGTGCCGGGACCGTTTCGAGGATGCCATGCGCGACGAGATTGCGCAGCCGCGACGACAGGATGTTCTTGGCGACGCCGAGGCTCTTCTGGAATTCGCCGAAGCGCCGCAAGCCGTCGAACGCGTCACGCACGATGAGCAGCGACCACCAGTCGCCAATCGCGTCCAGTGGTCGCGCTATGAGGCAATCCGCTTCGTGGTGGCTCGTTCGTTTCACCATGGCAGTCGTTGGTCCAGCATTCGATTTTCGGTTGCAACATAAAACTGTTCTGCCTATCCAGCAAGAGGTTTCAAGTTGAAACCTTTTATGGAGAGAGCAGACATGAACATGCAGGTGGTGAACAGCGGTGCAACAAGCCTCGAGCAATCCGATGGGCCGCCTCGGGTGGCGCCGCCGCCTGCGGGATTGTCACGATTGACCGCGCTGATCTTCGCCATCGCCTGCGGCCTGAGCGTTGCCAATGTCTATTTCGCCCATCCGCTGCTCGACGCCATGGCGCATGATTTTGCTATCGCGCCGGCCTCGGTTGGCATCGTGGTGACGGTAACGCAGATCGGCTATGGGCTCGGCCTGTTCTTTATCGTGCCGCTGGGCGACCTGTTCGATCGCCGCAAGCTGATTGCCGGGCAGGCGATTCTG
>NZ_RZRK01000830.1:0-2642 GCF_003997835.1 Mesorhizobium sp. M7A.F.Ca.CA.004.12.1.1 | reverse complement strand
GTCCGGCGCCGCCCAGCAAGGCCGACAGCGATGCATCGCTTTTCAGCCTGAGAAACAGTGCCTGCTGTAAATCGCCTGGCGCGGTCATCGTCTTTTCCTCCAGTTCCTGCGCTGCCGATTATTGCTTTTCGGTAGCTGTCCGCGTTCTGCGTGTTCTGACAAATATAGCCATTCGACGCGCGGAGGCGATGGCGATTCGTCATCGGAATGATGGATGCCGATGATCTCGAAAGGGCGACTTTGCCAACACCATCGTCCGCGGGCACCGCGCCGTGAACATGGACTCTCGATTCCTGGTTACATATTCTCGCTCGATACAGGGTCGCATGACGATCCACGAAGCAATTTCGGAAGCTGATGATGTTGGATCCAGAAAAGACCAGGGCTGCCTCGCGGTTGTTGGTAGGCCACTGGGACCAGGGCACCCGTCTCGGCGCCATACCTGAGGCGTTGCGCCCACAAACACGGCTCGAAGGTTACGCCATCCAGTCGCATGTCATAGATCGCTCGGCGGCCTCGCTTTTCGGCTGGAAGATTGCCGCGACCAGTCTGGCCGGACAAAGGCACATCAACGTCGACAGGCCGATGGCCGGACGTCTCCTGGCCGAAAAAGCGGTGGAGGTCGGCGGGACCGTTTCGCTGGCGACGAGCAAGATGCGCGTGGCCGAGATCGAGTTCGCTTTCCGCTTCGGCCGCGAGTTGCCGCCTCGTCCTGCGCCCTATGAAATCGCCGAAGTGATGAAAGCCGTGGCGACCTTGCACCCGGCGATCGAAATTCCGGACTCACGCTATGACGATTTCTGCGCCGTCGGGGCGCCGCAGCTCATTGCGGACAATGCCTGCGCCAATCTGTTTGTCATCGGCGAGGCGGCGGAAGACGACTGGCGCGGCGTGGACCTTGCAAAGCACCCCGTGGTCGCTTTCGTTTCCGGAAAGTCGCAGCACAACGGATCGGGAGCGGCCGTGTTGGGCGATCCTCGCATCGCGCTCACCTGGCTCGTCAACGAGCTGTCGGGCCTGGGCATAGCGCTCCAACCGGGACAGGTGGTGATTACAGGCACCTGCGTGACGCCGATAAGCGTCGAGGCAGGCGACGAAGTCACCGGCGATCTCGGCCGGTTTGGCCGCGTCTCGGTGCGGTTTGTCTAGGCTCCGCGCTGCCTGGCCACGAAACTGCGCACCGCCAGCACCAGCACGGTGATGATGATCAGGATCACCGAGAGCGCGGCGATCGCCGGGTCGATGTTGTCGCGCAGGCCCATCCACATCAGCCTCGGCAGGGTGATGGCGTTGACCGAGGTGATGAACAGGGTGACGCCGATTTCTTCCCACGACAGCACGAAGGAGAGCAGTGCCGCTGTGATGATGCCGAACTTGATGTTGGGCATGATGATGCGGGTGGCGCGCTCCCACACAGTGGCCCCTAAGCCCCGCGCGGCAAGGTCGATGCGCCGGTCGAGCTGGCTGAGCGAGACCAGCATCAGCACGGTGGCGAAGGGCACCGTCATCACCGAATGCGCCATGGCGACGCCGAGCCATGTGTCATAGCCGAAGAACGTGCTGAAGCCCGAGATCGAGGTCAGCAGGAAGTAGAGCGTGATCGCCGAGACCACCGGCGGCACCACCATCGGCAGTAGCACGAAGCCGACCAGGGCCGCGGTGAAGCGGGGCTGGAACATCCAGACGCCGAGGCTGAAGCACAGCGCGAGCACGGTTGAAAAGGCGCTGCTGACGACACCGATGCGGATCGAGAGCAGGATCGATTGGAGCCAGCGCGGGTCCTCGACCAGCGCCCGGTAGTGGCGCAGCGACAGTTCGCCCGACGGCATCGCCAGCATGCGGCTCGGCGTCAGCGACACCGGGATGACGGCGAGCAGCGGCATCAGCAGGAACAGCGCCACGAGGGCGGCGATGATCAGCGAGACGGGACCGGGGCGGTAGGTCGGCATCAGATCAACTGCTTCGGTCTGACGTATCGGAACAAAAGCGCCATCAGCGCGCCGACGAACAGCACCAACACGACGCTGATCGCCGCCCCCAGGCCCCAGTCCGGGCTCTGGAAGATCCTGAGATAGATCAGCTCGGCGATCATGACGCTGCGGCCGCCACCGAGGATCGCCGGCGTGACGAAGAAGCCGAGCGAGAAGACGAACACGATCATCGCCGCGCCGATGATGCCGGAGCGCGTCATCGGCACGAACACTGTCCAGAAGGTGCGCATGCGGCTGGAGCCGAGCCCGCGCGCGGCCAGGAGCACGCGGTCGTCGAGGCTGCGCATAGCCGATGCCAGCGGGAAGACGGCGAAAGGAATGAGGAAATGCGTCATGCCGACGATGACGCCGAATTCGTTGCGCACCAGCGCCAACGGTTCGGAAATGAAGCCGATCGCCTGCAGCCAGCTGTTGATCAGGCCGCGATTGGAGAGCAGCGCCACCCAACCGAAGGCACGGGTCAGCACGGAAATCCAGAAGGGAACGAGAATGCAGAACTCGGCGACCAGGCGCTGTGCCGGGGTTCCACGCACCCAGACGACGGTGATGGCGTAGGCAGCGGCCACCGAAACCACGGTGCCGACCGCCGCGATGCGCAGCGTGCGGATGAACACCGACTGCACGAGATCGTCGGTAAGCAGCGCCTCATAC
>NZ_RZRK01000082.1:0-12104 GCF_003997835.1 Mesorhizobium sp. M7A.F.Ca.CA.004.12.1.1 | reverse complement strand
GCCCGGACCTACGTGCAGGTACTTGCCGCCATAATCCTGGGTGCCGCAATCGGCTATTTCCATTTGGAGACCGGCCACAGCCTGAAGCCGCTCGGCGATGCCTTCGTCGAGGTCGTCAAGATAATCACCGTACCTGTCATCTTCCTGACAATAGCGACCGGCATTGCCGGCATGAGCGATCTGCAGAAGGTCGGCCGAGTTGCCGCCAAGGCGATGGTCTATTTTCTCACCTTCTCGACGCTCGCTTTTGTTGTCGGGCTGATTGTCACGAATATCGTTCAGCCTGGCGCCGGCCTCAACATCGATCCGGCCTCGCTCGATGTCGAAGCCGTTAAGGGCTATGTGGCCACGGCTCACGAGCAGTCCGTGACCAGCTTCCTGATGAACATCATCCCGTCAACGATTGCCAGTGCCTTCGCGGAAGGCGACATCCTGCAAGTCTTGTTCCTCTCGGTCCTGTTCCTCTCGGTCCTGTTCGGCGCGGTCTGCCGCTACAACGGCCGCTCGCTCTTCTCTCTCGTCCGATACATCAAGGACGAGCTGCTGCTCGCAATGTCCTCCTCAGAGGCCGCGCTGGCCTCGCTCATGGAGAAGATGGAAAAGGCCGGCGCCACGCATTCGGTCGTGGGTCTCATTCCATTCAATCTGGACGGCACGAATATGATGCTCGCCGCCCTTTTCATCGCCCAAGCGACGAAAACTGATCTCCCGATCGGCTGCCGGATCCTCATGCTGTTTGTCGCATTGTTCCCTTCGAACGGAACAACCCGCATTACCGGTGCAGGCCTCGTCACAATGGCTGCAACGCTCTTTCTTGTTCCGGCCGCACCGGTCACCTCCGTGGGGCTTATTCTTGGCGTTGATCAGCTTATGTCCGAATGCCACGCGCTGACGGTTTTTCTCCGCAGCGTAGCGGCAACGCTGGCTGTCACCCGGTCCGGGGCGAGCGGGATAAACGACGATTCGGGGAGCGCCTCACTAGCGGACCGTTCAGCGCTCTGGCGGTGGACGGTCAAGTCGCCCGGCGTGGTGAACACAATTCCCCGTGCGAACGACGCTCAACTATTGGGGTGGACCCGATGGCGCAAAGCCGTATTTGAGAAACCGCCAGATCGCACCGGCACCTGTGCGCCTGTAGCAACTGCGGGGCACGATCAAAACCGACCCATTTTACACCAAAAAGGCGGGCCGTTGCTGCCACGCCGTCCATGGATTGGAGACTCATGTCTAAGCCGACTGCCATCACTGTCGCAGCTCTTCTTTTACTCCTCGCCTTGCTGGCGAGCCAATATAGCGCGAACCTGCACCGGCAGGCGTGGTCGACCGCAGGCAAAAGTGGAGCGGCGCATTCGACAACGATCTTCTTCGCCAATCGCCGGCAACCCGCAAGGCGATGCCGTTCTGGTCATATTCAATGACTACCACAACTGTCCGCATTGCAGACTGGCTGATATCAACTACCAAAAAGCCTCAAGCATGAACCCAATCTGAAGCTTGTGATCAAACAGTTCCCGGTCCTGGGACCGGATTCCCAATTCCCAGCCTTTGCCGCACTCGCCTCGAGAAAACAGGGAAAGTTCGACGAATTCCACCGCGCCCTTATGATTTCCCCCAGTTGAAGGGTCACTCTCAAGATCGCAGCGCGTGTAGGCCTTGACGTTGAGCAGCTCAAGCGGGAATGCAAGATCCGGCCATCGCAGATGAAATGCGCGCGTCCGCGCACTCGCGAAAGGTCTGCACTTAGACGGTACGCCCGCGTTGGTGGTCGGCGATATAGTGGTCGCCGACCTTGTGGACATGGCCAGCTTGCAACGCTTGCATCGCCGATGCGCGCTCAAAGCGTGCTGGCTCTCGTGCGGGGCAGCATCTGTAGACCGGCCACGCTGTTGTTGCCGGAGCGTGCCGTTTGTGGCAGCTGGCTTTGCTGTCGCTCCTCGTAATCTTGTTGCGGTCATCCAGCTGCCGTGGGCGCCAACAACAATCCTGAGCGCCCGCGCCTGAAGTCGCTGGCCGGGTGCTCGTGAACCGAGCCCGCTTTTCTTCGGCAAGCTCAGGCGGTCTTGGCCCTGCGGCATCGCCCCCTGGCGCGGGGCAGCCTTCGGCTGCTGACGGTCGCCGGCCTGTCGGCCGGCGTCTTTCTATTGTGGCCTTCCCCCTGGCGCAGGGTGGGCAGCACTCCCTTCTAGGCCCGCCGCGGCGTCCCGCAACCCTTCGCTTGTCGCTTTCGGGTCCTCCACTCCGTTCCGGTCCTGCTGATGCAGTCCGCCTCCGACGGCGGGCCTTTCCGGTCGCTTTTGCCGCCCACCCCGCTTCCGGGGAGGGCGCGCGATTGTAGAGCGGAGGACATCACGATGCGTGCAAACAACAAACGTTGCGGCAGCCGACAGGCTGGCGCAGACAGTGGCGGGCGCACCGGCGCCAGCCTTTATCAGGAAATCACCGACCGCATCATTGCCGAACTGGAGCGCGGCACCGTGCCATGGGTCAAGCCGTGGGGCAGGGCAAGGACAGGCCTCGGCCTGCCGCGGAATGCGGCCACCCAGCGCCGATATTCCGGCATCAATATCCTGATCCTGTGGGGCGCGGTCATCGAGCGCGGTTTCCCCAGCCAGAACTGGCTCACCTTCCGGCAGGCGCTTTCGCTTGGCGGCAATGTCAGAAAGGGCGAGCACGGCACCACCATCGTTCACGCTGACCGCTTTGTTCCCAAGAACGAAAAGCAACGCGCCGACACCGATGGCGACGAACCGCAGGCGGTGCCCTTCCTGAAGCGCTTCACCGTCTTCAATGTCGCGCAGTGCGATAATCTGCCCGAACATCTTTACGACGCCGGCGAGCCTCTGCCTGAGCGCGAGATGGTCCCGCACGCCGAGGCGCTCATTCATGCAACCGGCGCTGATTTTCGCATCGGCGGCGAGCGCGCCTTCTACATGCCCGGCAGCGACACCATACAGGTGCCGCCGCAGCGGGCTTTCTTCCACCAGATCGACTATTACCGGACCTGCTTTCACGAGCTTGGCCACTGGACCGGCCACCCGAGGCGACTCGCGCGCGACCTATCCGGCTCCTTCGGGTCCAACACCTATGCGCGCGAGGAACTCGTCGCCGAAATCGCATCAGCCTTCATCTGCAGCAGTCTCGGCATCGAGCCGACCGTGCGCCATGCGGACTACATCGGCTCATGGCTGACGGTTTTGCGCGAGGACAACCGCGCCATCTTCCGCGCCGCAAGCCATGCCTCGAAAGCCGCCGATTTCCTGCTTGGCCGCAATGTCGATGTCGAAGGTGAGGCACATGCCGAAACCGCCTATGGGACCGCGCAATCCTCACACGCGACCGCCTTGCGCCTCTGATGACGCAAAGCCGCGCGCAACCAACTCGACAGTTCTTTTGAGGTTGCCCTAACGCCGATGGCCGGCGTTGGCGTCGATCGTTCATCGGACCGAGGTTCGCAAAAAAAGAGGGCGGCATTGATGCCGCCCTCTCGTTGCGAAAGCTGCCAGAGCTGGATTAGAAATCCATACCGCCCATGCCGCCCATGCCGCCGCCACCCATGCCGCCAGGCATGCCGCCGCCGCCAGCCGACTCCTTCTTCGGAGCCTCCGCGATCATGGCTTCAGTGGTGACCAGCAGGCCGGCGACCGAGGCCGCGTCCTGGAGAGCCGTACGGACAACCTTGACCGGATCGACGATACCCATGGCGATCATGTCGCCATATTCGCCGGTCTGGGCGTTGTAGCCGAAGGTCGCGCCCTTGTTCTCAAGGATCTTGCCGGCAACGATCGATGCTTCCGCACCGGCGTTGGCCGCGATCTGGCGGGCCGGAGCCTGCAGCGCACGACGAACGATGTTGATGCCGGCGGCCTGGTCGGCGTTGACGCCGGTGGCCTTGATGTTGGCCGAAGCGCGCAGCAGGGCTACGCCGCCGCCTGCAACGATGCCTTCTTCGACGGCCGCACGGGTCGCGTTGAGGGCGTCATCGACGCGGTCCTTCTTTTCCTTGACTTCGATCTCGGTCGCACCGCCGACGCGGATGACCGCAACGCCGCCGGCGAGCTTCGCCAGACGTTCCTGCAGCTTCTCCTTGTCGTAGTCCGAAGTGGTCTCTTCGATCTGCTGCTTGATCTGGGCAACGCGGCCCTGGATCTCGGCCTTCTTGCCGGCGCCGTCGACGATGGTGGTGTTCTCCTTGGAGATCGACACCTTCTTGGCGCGGCCGAGCATGTTGAGGCCGACGTTCTCAAGCTTGATGCCGAGGTCTTCCGAGATGACCTGGCCACCGGTGAGGATGGCGATGTCTTCCAGCATGGCCTTGCGGCGATCACCGAAGCCCGGCGCCTTGACGGCGGCGATCTTCAGGCCGCCACGTAGCTTGTTGACGACTAGCGTGGCCAGAGCCTCGCCTTCGACGTCTTCCGAGATGATGACCAGCGGCTTCGAGGTCTGCACGACGGCTTCGAGAACCGGCAGCATGGCCTGAAGGTTGGACAGCTTCTTCTCGTGCAGGAGGATGTAAGCGTCTTCCAGATCCGCAACCATCTTGTCGGCGTTGGTGACGAAGTAGGGCGAGAGATAGCCGCGGTCGAACTGCATGCCTTCGACGACTTCGAGTTCGGTCTCAGCAGTCTTGGCTTCCTCGACCGTGATGACGCCCTCATTGCCGACCTTCTGCATCGCTTCGGCGATCATCGAGCCGACCGAAGCATCGCCGTTGCCGGCGATGGTGCCGACCTGGGCAACCTCTTCCGAGGTCTTGATCTTCTTGGCGTTCTTGATCAGCGTCGCAACGACGTCGGTTACCGCGAGGTCGATGCCGCGCTTCAGGTCCATCGGGTTCATGCCGGCGGCAACCGCCTTGTGGCCTTCCTGGACGATCGACTGCGCCAGAACGGTCGCGGTCGTGGTGCCGTCGCCGGCGATGTCGTTGGTCTTCGAAGCAACTTCGCGGACCATCTGTGCGCCCATGTTCTCGAACTTGTCTTCAAGCTCGATTTCCTTGGCGACGGTGACGCCGTCCTTGGTGATGCGCGGGGCGCCGAACGACTTGTCGATGACCACGTTGCGGCCCTTGGGGCCGAGCGTGACCTTCACCGCGTCAGCGAGGATGTTGACGCCGCGCAGCATGCGCTCGCGGGCATCGCGGGAGAATTTTACGTCTTTGGCAGCCATTTTTAGCTCCTGGCAGGGGCTTCAATCGAGCCCGGGAATTCAGTTGACGAAAGGGCCTGATATGAGCCGATGATGCCCATGATGTCGGATTCCTTCATGATCAGAAGGTCTTCGCCATTGAGCTTGACTTCGGTGCCCGACCACTTGCCGAACAGGATGCGGTCGCCGGCCTTGACGTCCAGCGGGACCAGCTTGCCAGCTTCGTCACGAGCGCCGGAGCCGACGGCGATGATCTCGCCTTCCTGCGGCTTTTCCTTTGCCGTGTCGGGGATGATGATCCCGCCAGCGGTCTTGGATTCGGATTCGACCCGGCGAACGACCACGCGGTCATGAAGCGGGCGGAACTTCGACTTTGCCATTTTTTCTTCCTCGATGAGAACGGTGAGAAACAGTTCCTCCATCCGGCGGCGCCGGACATGTGGTTAGCACTCACCAAAGGCGAGTGCTAACGTGGCGCTGAAATAGGCTGGCGGCGCGCCGGAGTCAAGGCGCTCGGAGCGCCTCTTGGCGGCATGATGATGAACTTACCGGTGCCTGGCCGAACCGAGTACCAGAAGCGGGCACCGTTCGGCCAGCGGATAGCTGCCGCTCGGCACGACGCGCACTTCGCCGAACCAGTTGGCGGCCTCTTCGATCAGCGTGGCCAGCGTCGCGAAACTGTAGCTTATGTCCGAGCCGGCATAGACGTCGATCGTGTTGATCGAGCTCATGCTCCACCCCGTCCTTGCGGCAAGAGCTTCGCGGTCTGGGAACAGTCTGCCGAACGTATCGCGGATCGTTGCCACCTTGATGGCGAAATCGGGGTCGTTCGTCGTGGACGCCATCGCGATCCGCCATTTGAGCGCGTGGAAATTCTCGACCCCGCCGGCCAGAACCAGAGCTTCGATGCCGCGCAGATCATCTGCCGTTTCCGGTCGTGCGAAGACGCGGATCGCTGCGCGCCTGCCAGGCTTCAGTACCCTGGCGACCTCGCCAAACAACGAACTGCGCGCCGCCTGGGAATCGACCGCCGACAGGCATCCGTCGCCGATGACGGCGTCGATGCTTGCGTGATCCACGGGCAGGTTAAGCCAGTTGCCGGCGATTGCCCTTCGCGAGCCGTCGTCGCCGGCCCATACGCCGGAAATCATGGCCGCCGACTGGTCGACCGCCAACATCGACTTGCCCAGAATTGCCAATTCCGGGGTCACCCCCAAGAGGAGGACATCGGCATTTCCAAGATCAAGTTCGCGATCGAATATAGCGACGGTTTCCGCTGTTGGCCGGAGCGGCGCTTCCAGAAGTTTCCAATGGCGGTGGTAATCGTCCCAATGATTTGTCATGCAATTTATTGGCCCCTGGACGCCTGGATTTGGATACCCGCCGGGGCTTAATAGAGGTCGTCGGACAAGCCAAGACATTTCAAGAATTTACAGACGGTCCAAGAGGTAGATAGTGGCGCGCATCGTTGTGATAACGCACGAGCATGACAGGTTCCTGGGCAGGCGCGACATCCTGCTGCGCAGGAGCAGCCCATACATGCTGTTCGACATTCTTGCGGAATTGAAAAGGCGCGGCCACTCGGTTCAGGTTCAGCAAGGCCTGTCGAAGCCGGTCAGCGGCGATATGGCGGTATTGCA
Source organism: Mesorhizobium sp. M7A.F.Ca.CA.004.12.1.1 (assembly GCF_003997835.1). Taxonomy (NCBI): domain Bacteria; kingdom Pseudomonadati; phylum Pseudomonadota; class Alphaproteobacteria; order Hyphomicrobiales; family Phyllobacteriaceae; genus Mesorhizobium; species Mesorhizobium sp. M7A.F.Ca.CA.004.12.1.1. Next base: position 5,316 of record NZ_RZRK01000082.1, on the reverse strand, counting down.
TGTCGATGCCACGGTGACGCCCACGGACTATGTCGACTACGCCCGGAGTTTTGCCTTCTGCCTCAACATCGGCGCCGCCGACATATCCAAGCGGCGGATCAGCGGCGCATTGGTCGACAGAACCGACAGCTGGCAAGGTCAGGTGATCGTCAAAAGCAATCTCAACAATCGGGGTATTCCGGAGACGCTCCTCAACCGGCGATCCGAGCGTGCCGGGAAACAGCAGCCGTTTCCGCGCTTGCCAGCCTTGCATCCTTATGAGGTCCATGGATCTCTCGGCGACGTTCCAGATGGCGTCTTTGATTGCGACGATCTCGTCGTGGAAAAGTTCATTCCGGAGAGAGAACCCGACGGTTTTGCTGTTCGTTTCTGGGTGTTTTGCGGAGAGCGCGAGCGCTGCACCCGCTACGTCTCCCCGAACGGCCTGGTCAAGGCATCAGAGACGATCCGGCGCGAGCCCGTCCCGGTGCCCGACGAATTGCGTGAGCGTCGGCGTGAACTCGGCTTTGACTATGGAAAATTCGATTTCGTCATGCATGAGGGCAGGGCCGTCCTCCTCGACGCAAACAAGACTCCCGGCCGTCCGCAAAACCTCGTCAAGATGTTCGCGGCCGGCGCTTCCGATCTGACTCACGGCTTCGAAGGCCTCATCCATCGGGCGAAATAGGCGCGGCTGAGATCGCCGCGGACGCCCTAGAGAAACAGTCGCAGCTGCGTGTGAATGATAGACCGGTAATCCTCGATGGTCTGGCGGCTTTCCGCTTCGCCCTCGGCGAGCGCCAGGCGCACCACGCCGCCGGCGAGCTGGAAGATCAGCAGGACCATGCGTTCGAACTGCTCGCGCCTCTCGGGCTCGAGCAAGGCGATGACGTGGTCGCAGAACATTTGGGCCTGGTGTCGGGTTTCGGCGATGTCGAGGTTTTTGAGCGCCTTGTCGGCCTGGATGGCGTTCTGCAGATCCTGGATGGCCGGATCGCCGGCGACACGGCTGAGATAATCATCGAGCAGCCGGTCAGCGGCCACGATCACGTCGTTCGCCTCGCGGATTTCGGCGATGATCGTGGTCAGCCGTGCCCGGCTGACCTCTGAAAACCGCTCATAGAGCATCGCCAGGATCGCCGATTTGTTGGGAAAATAGTGGTAGACGGTGGCGATCGGCCCGCCCGCCAGCATGCCGACTTCCTTCATGGTGACGGCGTCGATACCCTTTTCCCCGATCAGCCGCATGGTCGTCGACAGGATCGCGTCGATGCGCTCGCGGCTGCGTTCCTGCTTGGGCCTGCGCCTCGGCTCGGTCGCCATTCTCTTCAATTCCGTCATGCACCGATCTTTCGCACGGCTTCCCAAATTCCGGTTGACAAGAAAATATGATCAAGTATCAGTTTCTGAAATACTGACAGGTTGTCAGCTTTTTTGCCGCACGGCAAGGACGTTGGGAGGCGCCTTTGGCTTCGACAGATACCGGCCACGCAGGCAGTGGCGACTGGCTGGTCGGCAATCCGACCGGCTGGCAGCTCGCCTCGGCCTTGTGGATCGGTTCGGTCGGCCTGCTCATCCTCGGCCTGCAGCCGGTGCTGCTCGGAGCTCTCTACACCGAAGGCCATGTCAGCGGCGACGAACTGGCGCTGGTCGCCACAGCCGAGATGATCGCTATTGCCATCGGTTCGGCTGTCGTGGCGATGCTGCTTTCGGCGCACCACATGCGCTGGAAAAGTGCCGTCCTTCTGCTGCTGCTGGCGCTGGTCAATGTGTGGACGGCCTATGCCGCGAGCACCAGCACGCTGATTGCGGCCCGCGCCCTGGCCGGGCTCGCCGAGGGCGGTCTGGTCGCCATCGCCACCGAACTGATCGCCCGCTCGCGGCGCGCCGAGCGCATCGGCGGCTATTTCGTCACCATGCAGACGCTGGCGCAATGCGCGCTCGCCCTGTTGCTGGCGCTCTATGTCATCCCGGCCGCAGGGGCGTCGGGCGGCTTCATCGTTCTTGCCGTCGTCTGCGTCGTGTCGCTGGTGGTCGCCTTCACTGTTCCCGGTGACTATGCCGACCTGCCCAAGGAGGAGAACCTGGTCAATGTGCTGACGCTTCCCTCGACGACCGCGCTGCTGTCCGTCTTCTGCTATTTCATGTTCTTCGGCGCGGTCTGGGCCTTTCTGGAACCGCTTGGCGCACAGTATGGCATCGATGGCCGCACCGTCGGCCTGATCGTCTCGGCCAGCCTCGCCGTGCAGGTCCTGGGTGCTATGACGGCCACCGTGTTCGAGGCGCGCATCGATTATCGCCTTGCCATCGCGGCGATCGGCGTCGTCGCGCTTGTCAGCTCCCTGGTTCTTGCCAGTAGCCCTGGCCTGACAACGTTCTGGGTCGCTGCCTTGGCCATGGGCTTTATCCTGCTGTTCATCGTGCCCTACCAGATACGTCTGGCGATCACCGCCGACGAGACGCGGACCGCTGTGCTGCTGGTGCCGGCAGCCCAGCTTTTCGGCCTGGCGATCGGGCCGATCGCGGCGTCGCTGCTCATCGATGGCAAGGATTTCCGGCCGGTGCCGGAATTCGCCGCCGCCAGCGCGGTCGCCAGCGTGGCGCTGCTCGGTCTCTTCGTCCTTGTGTCGCGTCACCGTCGTGCGGTTGCCTGAGCGGGGAGGTGGCATGTCTAACATTTGGAGCAACTGGTCGGGCTTTGTAAGCGCCGAGCCCAAGCTGATCGCCAGCCCCGGCGATGCCGGTGAACTCGGTGATCTCGTCCGGACCGCGCCTGGCCCGGTGCGCGTCGCCGGTGCCGGTCATTCCTTCACGCCGCTGGTGAAATCGCAAGGCACGATCCTGTCCCTGGAGAGGCTGGAAGGGCTGGTCTCGCACGACGCCGAAACACATCGGGCGCGGGTGCGGGCAGGGACCCGGCTCGGCCCGCTGATGCGCATCCTGCAAGGCATTGGCCAGGGCCTGCCCAATATGGGCGACATTGACCGCCAGGCGATCGGCGGCGCGCTGGGTACCGCCACGCATGGCTCGGGACCGACGCTCGGCGCCTATCACACGCAGCTGGAGACGGTGCAGATCGTCGACGGGCTTGGCAAGGTCCGCGACTTCAAGCGGGCAGGGGATCAGGACATGATCCACGCCATGGGCGTCGCGCTCGGCGCTTTCGGCGTGCTCACCGAAGTGACGCTGAACAACATCGCGACCTACCGGTTGCGCCGCCGCAAATATGTGCTGCCGATCACTGAGATGCTGCGCGACTTCGAGGCGATGATGGCCGCGCATCGCTCGGCCGAATTCTACTACATTCCGTTCTCCGGCTATGCGCAGTTCATCGCCAGCGATTTCAGCGACGCCGCACCCACCGCACGGCCGCCGGAAGAGGACGAGGCGGGTTTGAGGACGCTGCGTCGGCTGCGCACCTCACTTGCCTGGCTGCCATCGCTGCGTGGCCGCCTGATCCGTTCGGCGGCCGTCAGATTTCCCGCCGAGGACTACGTGCAGGACTGGCTCAACGTCTATGCCAGCGACCGGCAGACCAAGTTCAACGAGATGGAATATCATTTGCCGTTCGAGGAAGGGCCGAAGGCGTTGGCCGAGATCATCGAGCTGACCGAGAAGCGTTTTCTCGAGGTCTATTTCCCGATGGAGGTGCGCTCGGTCGCGCCGGACCAGTTCTGGCTTTCGCCATTCTACAACAGGCTGACCTGCTCCATCGCCATCCACCATGATGCAGCGAACGATCCTCTGCCGTTCATGCGGGCGGCGGAGCCGATCTTCCGCAGATATGGCGGCCGGCCGCATTGGGGCAAGATGCACAGCCTGAAAGCGGCGGATCTGAAAAAGCTCTACCCGCGCTGGGACGATGCCATGGCGGTGCGCCGCGACGTCGATCCGCAAAACCGCTTCGTCTCGCCCTATATGGCCGGCTTGTTCGGCATCGAATGATGAGCACCTATTTTTCCACCCTCTCGGATGCGCTGAAGACCGCCGGCATCTTCCAGCCCTGCCTGCTGCTCGATCGCGACCGGCTGGACGGCAACATTGCCCTGGTCAAGGAGAGACTGGATCCCGGCCTGGCCGTGCGGCTGGTCGACAAATCGCTCGCGTGCATGCCGCTGCTTGCGTATATCGCCAAGGCGCTTGGCAGTGAGCGCTTCATGACCTTCCACCCGCCGATCAGCGAGGCGGTGCTGAAGGCGTTCCCGGATGCCGATCTGCTCTACGGCAAGCCGATGCCGATCGGCGCGGCAAGGGCGGCGCTGGTGAAAGCCGATACCGACTGGTCGCGCGTCTGCTGGCTGATCGACAGCGAGGAAAGACTGGCGGAATATGGCGCGCTGGCAGACGAACTCGGCATCGGCCTGCGCATCGCTTTCGAGATCGATGTCGGGCTGCATCGCGGCGGGTTCGCCAATCCTGAGGCCTTGTCGAAGGCGTTGAGCGCGTTGCCGGCCCGGCTGCATTGCGAAGGCGTCATGGCCTACGAGGCGCATGCGCCGCTCATTCCTGGCCTTTTCGGCGGACCGGCAAAGGCATTGGCAAAGGCGTCGGCGCAGGCCTCGGCGTTCGTCGCCTGTCTCGGCGCCGACCAGCGCCGCATCCTGAACATCGGCGGCAGCAAGACCGCGCTGCTTCATCATGGCGGCGCGGCCAATGAGGTCTCGATGGGCTCGGCCTTTGTGCTGCCCAGCGACTTCGATACGCCAGGCCTCGACGGCTTCCAGCCGGCGGCCTTCATCGCCACGCCGATCCTGAAAATGGTCGAGCCGATGCTGCCCGGCCCGCCGGCCGTCACCCGCCTGCTGCAGGCGCTCGGCCGGTTCCCGCGCAAGGGTTGCTACCTCTATGGCGGCAAGTGGATGGCCGAGCCGGTCTTCCCAGAAGGCATGAAGGCGAACGGGCTGCTCGGCCTGTCCTCCAACCAGCAATTCATGGGCTTGCCCGCCGACGCGACCGCAAAGCCCGGCGACTACGCGTTTCTAAGGCCGACGCAGAGCGAAGCCGTGCTGCAGCAGTTCGGGTCGATCGCGGTGTTTTCCGGCGGCCGGATCGCCGATCGCTGGCCGGCGTTGCCGATGGCCTGACCGACTACGCCTTCACCGGTATCCAGATCTCCAGCCCGCCCTTGCCGCTGCGCGGGTCGAATTCGGGGCCGTAGCGTTCGAATTCCGGCGCGTCCGCGATCTCATGCCCGGAGGCCGGCAGCCATTTGTTCCAGATCGTGTTGACCGTCCGGCGGATGGTCGAGATGTGTTCGCGGTGGGCAAAGACCGCATATTTCTGCGCCGGCACCCGCACCCGGTAGAAGTCCCTGGGCAGGTCGGAGAAGTCAGACAC
>NZ_RZRK01000829.1:0-2644 GCF_003997835.1 Mesorhizobium sp. M7A.F.Ca.CA.004.12.1.1 | reverse complement strand
ACAATGGATTGGTCGAGGAAGAAGGCCCGCCCGAGCAGATCTTCGGCGCGCCCAAATCCGAAAGGCTGAAGCAGTTCATCCGCAACATCGGCTAGAACAGGCCGGGACGGAAGAAAACCGGGAACCAACAACAAACTGGGAGTTATGAAATGAAGACCGTTCTGAAGACATTTGCCGCAGCGCTGCTGCTCGGCGTCGCAGCCATGGGCGTGGCCAAGGCCGATCCCGTCAAGATCGGCGTCGCCGCCGAGCCTTATCCGCCCTTCACCTCGCCCGATGCTTCGGGCAAGTGGGTTGGCTGGGAGATCGACTTCATCGATGCCGTCTGCGCCGAGGAGAAGCTCGATTGCGTCATTACCCCGGTCGCCTGGGACGGCATCATCCCGGCACTGACGACCAAGAAGATCGACCTCATCGTCTCCTCGATGTCGATCACCGCCGAGCGCGCGAAGACGATCGATTTCTCGGACAAGTACTATAACACGCCGACCGCGATCATCGGCCCGAAGGACCAGAAATTCGGCTCCGCCCCGGACGACCTCAAGGGCAAGATCGTCGGCGTGCAGGTTTCGACGGTGCACGCTGTCTACGCCAAGAAACATTTTGGCAGCACAGCCTCCGAGATCAAGGAATACCAGACCCAGGACGAAGCCAACAACGATCTTGCCGCCGGCCGCCTCGATGCGGTTCAGGCCGATTCCATCGCGCTTGGCGAGTTCCTGAAATCCGACCAGGGCAAGGCCTGCTGCGACCTGAAGGGCATGGTCGCTCCCGATGACGAAGTGCTCGGACCGGGCGTCGGCGCCGGCGTGCGCAAGGAAGACACCGAACTGAAGGGCAAAATCAACGCCGGCATCAAGGCGATCCGCGCCAACGGGAAGTATGACGAGATCTCGAAGAAATACTTCGATTTCGACATTTACGGCGGCGGCGGCGCGCAGTCGAACTGACGATCCTCGTATGAGCGGTGGGGTATGGCGTCAGCGCCGTGCCCCACCTGCCCGATCTTTCCCAGGCATGTTTGCCGCCGACGCAGCCGTCGGCGGTTGGCCAGCACTTCGGGGGCGACGCTGATCGACGCACTTCTTTCGGCCTCCGCGGCCGGCATCACCGAGCTTCTCTCGCCCTACCCGCCAGGCTGGGGCGGGACGCTTCTGGTCGGGCTGCTGCACTCCATCGAGATCGCGCTGGGCGCCACGTGCCTCGGCCTTCTGATCGGCACCGGCGGCGCCTATGGCAAGCTTTATGGCGGGCCGGTGGTGCGCGATCTCCTGGCGGTCTACACCACCATCGTGCGGGCTGTGCCCGAACTGGTGCTGATCCTGCTGCTCTATTACGCCGGAACCGACCTGATCAATCAGGCGCTGACGGCCATGGGCTATCAGCGCGTCGACGTGAGCGGCCTTGCCGCCGGCATCGCCGTGCTCGGCTTCGTCCAGGGCGCCTATTCGACAGAGGTGATACGCGGCGCGATCCTGGCCATTCCGCAGGGCCAGATCGAGGCCGCCCGCGCCTATGGAATGTCTCCGGGCCTGCTGTTGCGGCGCATCACCTTGCCGTCAATGCTGCCCTTCGCCATACCGGGCCTCGCCAATCTCTGGCTGATCGCCACCAAGGATACCGCGCTATTGGCGGTCGTCGGCTTCTACGAACTGGCGCTGGCGACGCGGCAGGCGGCGGGTGTCACCAAAGCCTATTTCACCTTCTTTTTCGCGGCGGGCGTGCTCTATCTGCTTTTGTCGCTGTTCTCCAACCTCGTCATCGGCCGGGTCGAGACCTGGTCGCGGCGCGGCATGCCTTCGCTCAAGGAGGCGCGCTGATGGCCAACGAGGCTGCCATCATCAACGTCGTCGCGCGAACATCGCTGTGGCTGCAGCCGCACCGCATCGTGCTGATCCTGATCGCACTGGGCCTTGTTTTGTCGGCTGCCTTTTTCATGCGCTGGGACTGGCTGCCGCAATATTATGAAATGGGCTTGATCGGCATCTGGCGGTCGCTGTGGATCCTGGCCGTCACCTGCGTGCTGGGCTTTCTGCTCGCCGTGCCGCTCGGGCTGGCGCAAGCCGCCGGCTCATTCTGGTTCGCCGCGCCTGCCAAGGTGTTCTGCACGGTGATCCGGGGCACGCCGCTGCTGATCCAGCTCTGGCTGCTCTATTACGGCCTGGGTTCGCTGTTCCCGCAATATCCGTGGATCCGCGAATCCTGGATGTGGCCATATCTCAGGCAAGCCTGGCCCTATGGCGTGCTGGCGTTGACCCTGTCTTTCGCCGGCTATGAGGGCGAGGTGATGCGTGGCGCCTTTGCCGGTGTGCCCAAGGGACAACTGGAGGCGGCGCGTGCCTTCGGCATGAGCCGCTGGAAGGCATTCCGGCGGATCTGGCTGCCGCAGGCCATCTACCGGGCGCTGCCGACGCTGACCGGCGAGACCGTGCTGCAGTTGAAATCGACGCCGCTGGTGGCAACGATCAGTGTCATCGACATCTTCGCCGTTTCGTCCAAGGTGCGGCAGGACACCTACCTCACCTATGAGCCCCTGCTGCTGCTGGCGCTGATTTACATGACGATCACCGGTATTCTGGTCTTCGCCTTCAGCAGGATAGAGGCCAAGATCCCCAACAAGATTGGCTAGAGGGGAGTAGGGGAG
>NZ_RZRK01000828.1:0-2648 GCF_003997835.1 Mesorhizobium sp. M7A.F.Ca.CA.004.12.1.1 | reverse complement strand
GGATGTCGGCCATCCGCTGACGCTCGCCGTCAAGGCATTCGGTGAGGGCAATTACGCCGAGACCGTGCGCCTGATCCGGCCGATCCGATCGATCTCCCATCGCTTCGGCGGCAGCCACGCCCAGCGGGATGTTATCGACCTGACGCTGATCGAGGCAGCGTTGCGCGCCGGTGACGGTGCGCTGGCCAGGGCGCTCACGGCCGAGCGTTCGATGGCGCGGCCCGACAGTCCGCTGTCAGCGCTGTTTGTGCGACGCGCCGCCGATTTGTCGGAGAATTGACCCGAAGCGGATCTTGTTTTAAAAACTGGCCAAGTCAGATTTTTTCGAGACCCGAAAAAATTAACTGGCGTGGGAGGAAGACATGTATCTGGGCCTCGATCTCGGAACGTCGGGCGTCAAGGCGCTGCTGATCGATGCCGGGCAAACCGTCATCGGTTCCGGCCATGGTTCGCTTGATGTTTCACGGCCGCATCCCGGCTGGTCGGAACAGAATCCCGAGCACTGGATCCGGGCCTGCGAAGACGCAATTGCCGAGCTCAAATCCTCCCATCCGGATGAACTCGCGGCAGTCAAGGGCATTGGCCTGTCCGGGCAGATGCATGGCGCCACGCTGCTCGACGCCGCCGACAAGGTGCTGCGTCCCTGCATCCTGTGGAACGACACGCGCAGCCATGCCGAGGCGGCTGCGCTCGATGCCGATCCGCGCTTCCGCGCTCTGACCGGCAACATCGTCTTTCCCGGTTTCACCGCGCCGAAACTTGCCTGGGTGAAAAACAACGAACCCGCTCTCTTCGCCAAGGTCGCAAAAGTGCTGCTGCCCAAGGATTTCCTGCGGCTCTGGCTTTCGGGCGAACACATTTCGGAGATGTCGGATTCTGCCGGTACCTCCTGGCTCGATGTCGGCAACCGGCGCTGGAGTACGGACCTGCTCGCAGCGACGTCGCTCGACGAGGAGCAGATGCCGTCGCTGGTCGAGGGTACGCACAAGGCAGGCGCACTGCGCAGTGAATTGGCCTCGAAATGGGGCGTCCAGGCCATTCCAATCGCCGGCGGCGCCGGCGACAATGCGGCCTCGGCCTGCGGCATGGGCACGGTCGGCGCCGGCCACGCTTTCGTCTCGCTCGGCACATCGGGCGTGCTGTTTGCCGCCAACGCTTCCTACCTGCCCAACCCGGCTAGCGCGGTTCACACCTTCTGCCACGCCCTGCCGAACACCTGGCACCAGATGGGGGTCATCCTGTCGGCGACGGATTCGCTCAACTGGCTGTCCGAAATCACCGGGAAGAGCGCCGGCGAATTGACCACTGAGCTCGGCGACACATTGAAGGCGCCGAGCGGCGTGTCCTTCCTGCCTTATCTCTCGGGCGAGCGCACACCCTACAATGATGCCGCCATTCGCGGCGCGTTCACCGGGCTGGCGCATGAATCGAGCCGTCCCGTGCTGACCCAGGCCGTGCTGGAGGGTGTAGCCTTTGCCTTCCGCGACAGCCTCGAAGCCCTGGCCACGGCCGGCACGAGTTTGACGCGGGTGACGGCGATCGGCGGCGGCTCGCGCTCGCACTACTGGTTGAAGGCGATTGCCACCGCGCTTCAACTGCCTGTCGACATTCCCGCCGACGGCGATTTCGGCGCCGCCTTTGGCGCCGCGCGGCTCGGCCTGATCGCGGCGACGGGTGCCGATCCGCTTGAAATCTGTACGGCACCGAGGACGGATGCGACGATCGAACCGGACGCGGCGCTTGGCGGCGTCTATGCCGATGCCTATCAGCGCTACCGGGAGCTGTACCCGGCGATCAGGGCTGTAACCGCGTGATTCAGTGCGAGGCGCCCCCCTCTGCCCTGCCGGGCATCTCCCCCTCTAGGGGGGAGATCGGCAGCGTTGACGGCTTTACTCGTCTTGCAAGGTTGATAATTAGCGATGGCGGGAAAGACAGCCAATCTCCCCCCTTGAGGGGGAGATGGCCGGCAGGCCAGAGGGGGGCGCTTCGCACCCGCCTCGCCCAGAAGTCCTCACTGCGCAGGCACCTTGTCGAGAAAGCCGGTGACGCTCTTCAGGCGGCCGTTCTCAATGATTCCGATGTCGGTACCTTCGATCACCGATGGCGTCCCCTCAGGCCCGAGATTCCACGAGAAGCGGATCTTGTCGGCAAAACCGTCCGGCGTGCCCTTCAGCGAGAACCGGAAGCCGGCAAAGCGCTGCTGCACGCCGTCGATCAGAGCCGCGACGCCTTCATGGCCGTCGCCCTGCATGAGCGGATCACGATAGCTGACGTCTTCCGTGAAGGTCGCCTTGAGCAATTCGGTCCGGCGGACGGCATCGCTTTCGTTCCAGGCGGTGATGTAGTTTTCAGCGATCTTGGTGAGGTCGGTCATGGTCTGTCTCCTTCATTGACGGTTTTGACATGACCCTTTTCAACCGGCGCTGGCCTGAAACCAATTACGCCTGAGGTAATGGCGGCAGAACTTTGTGAGAGGACAGAAATCATGAGCAGCGGATTTTTCGGCGACATCAAGAAAATCAAATATGAAGGGCCGGATTCGACCAATCCGCTGGCCTATAGGTTCTACAATCCCGACGAGCTCGTCGCCGGCAAACGGCTGGAAGTCCATCTGCGCTTCGCCGTCGCCTACTGGCACTCCTTTGCCT
>NZ_RZRK01000827.1:0-2648 GCF_003997835.1 Mesorhizobium sp. M7A.F.Ca.CA.004.12.1.1 | reverse complement strand
TATGAGGTTTCGCTCAATTTGCCGGCTTCAAAACGCAATATTTTCAAGCTCCGCGAAAGTTGATTGAACCGGGCGCATTACAGTCCGTTTCTCCGCCGATAACATTCCTTCGGGAGGAATCGAAGCGGTGCGCCGGGGGTCGCATTGCTCGGCATGAACAACCAGCTTTGAGGCCTTTTTGTCGATGACCACCCAGATTTCCCCGGACCGCGATTCGCGTGTCTCGGACCGCGATGCGCGTGTCCCCGATCGCACTGAGCGCGACACGCGCATAGACGTGCTCCGTGCTCTCGCTTTGCTGACCATCTATGTCGACCATGTGCCAGGTACCGCCTTCGAGTATCTGACCTACAAGAATTTCGGCTTTTCCGATGCGGCGGAAGTCTTCGTGCTGATCTCCGGCATCTCGGTCGCACTTGCCTATGGCAGGAAATTCCAACCTGGAAACCGGCTGCTGGCAACCCTGAAGATGTTGCGCCGCGCCGGTGTGCTTTATGCCACCCACATCGTCACCACCATGGTGGTGATGGCCATGTTCTGCGCTGCGGCGGTGTTTGCCAGGCGGCCGGAGCTTTTGACGATGATCAACATCGAGCCGTTGATCAAGAATACGCCGCAGGTGCTGATCGGCATCGTGACGCTCGGCCACCAACTCGGCTACAACAACATACTGCCCGTCTATGCGGTGCTGCTCTTGCTGACGCCGGTGTTCCTGCTCATTGTCAGCTATCGGCCGGTCTTGGCACTGGTCGCCTCCGGCGCCCTGTGGCTGGTCGCGGGGGTTTATCAAATTGCTCCGCCCAACTATCCCGAGCCCGGCTTCTGGTTTCTCAACCCGCTGTCGTGGCAGTTCCTTTTCAACATCGGCCTGGCAGGTGCATTGCATGTGCGTCGCGGCGGTACCATCCCGGTCAATCGCTGGCTGGTTGGCGCGGCCTTGGCCTACACCGCTGTGGCACTGGTCTGGGTGCACAGCCCGCTTTGGGGGCATATCTCCTGGTTTGGCCTGCCTCCGGTGCTGACCGGCTTCGACAAGACGTTCCTGTCGCTGCCGAGGCTGCTGCATATATTGGCGGTGAGCTACCTGATCGTGGCATTCCCGGCGGTCTCGAACCTGTTTCGCACCGGACGCGATCATCCGCTTGCCATATTGGGCAAACGATCGCTGCCGATTTTCATTGCCGGCACGGTGCTTGCAATGGCGGCGCAAGTGCTGAAGCTGATCAATCCGGGCGGATTTGCCTATGACAGCCTGTTGATATCGGCCGGCATCGTCATGCAGTTCGCGCTCGCCTACTATCTCGAATGGCTATCGGGCCTTGGCTGGTCCGGCAAAAGCAGGCCGGCTCACAACGCCGCACCGCCCGTCCATGCTGCATCCTTCGCGATGCCGGCCATGGCGACAAGAATGGGCCGTTGAGCTCAGGCGGGCGAGGGGCCGGATGAGGCTCGCACCACGAGTTGGACCGGCAGCGATTGCCGGCTGAACGAACCGTCATTTTCAAGGATCGCCTTGACGGCAAGGCGGCCCATCTCGGCGATCGGCTGGACGATCGTGGTCAGCGGCGGCTTGGAAACCGCCCCCTCCGGAACACCGTCGAAGCCGACGACCGAAACATCGCCCGGCACCGCAATGTCGTGCTGCCGCAGCCAGTCCAGCGCATGGAGCGCCATCCTGTCGGACATCGCCAGAATGGCTGTCGGCGTCTCGGCACCGGCGAAAATATGGTCGAGGCCGGCCCAAACGCTCTTCTCGTCATTGACGGTTTCGTAGATCGGCACGCGCGAGACGTCGACGCCGACCCGGGAGAGTTCGGCGAAATAGCCACGCAAGCGGTCGCGCGTAGCCGAGTAGAGGGCCATTTCCACCTGCTCCCTTGTGGTAGGGCCGAAGCCTGCGTCGGCACAGGGCAGGGTAAGCACGGCAAAGCGGCGATGTCCGAGTTCGGTCAGGTGGCGGGCGGCCAGGCCAGCCCCGGCGATGTTGTCGACGCCGATTGCTGCAACGGCGTCGTCGTCGTCCGAATCGAGATCGAGCGCGACAAAAGGGAGTTTGCGTTCACGCGCCAGTTCGACCAGCCTTGAACCGCCATCGACGCAAAAGACGATGAAACCGTCGACCAGCGCACTTTGGATGTTCCAGGCAAGCTGTTCGTTGTTGGCTGCGGAGACCAGCGAAATCCCCGCACCGGTCGCGTCGCAGGCCTGCGAGATGCTGGCCATCATCACCCGGGCAAAGGGGTCGTCGAAGAAATAGGAGAGGGGTTCCGCGGTCGCGACACCGATGGCATTGACCTTGCCGGCGCGCAGCAGCCGGCCCTTGGGATCCGGTCCGCCATATCCCATGGCCTCGGCTGCCGCCTTGACCCGCTCGCGGACCTCCTCGCGCACGATCTCCGGCCGGGCGAACACGTTGGACGCGGTGCCGTGCGACACGCCGGCCGCCTTGGCAATGTCCGCCAGACGGACCGGTCTTGTCTTTGCAGAGGTCAATGGCGCCATCTTCGTCTCCTGAATTCCTCCCTCCTAACACTTTCGTTGGATCGGTTCAAATTTTGACTTGATCACAGTCTCGGCAAGGCGTATGTTTGAATCGATCCAAGCGAACGGTGGTTCTCTAAATTGGATCGATTCAACATATTTAGGGG
>NZ_RZRK01000826.1:0-2653 GCF_003997835.1 Mesorhizobium sp. M7A.F.Ca.CA.004.12.1.1 | reverse complement strand
TCCTTGAGGATCGCCTGGATGACCTGGATCGACAGCATCAGCAATGACGGCGAGACGATGACGATTCGGGCGCGGTGCCGGACCGGCGCTACTGCTCCTCCAACGTGGTCATGCCCTGAAATTCAGGCAGCCAGTGCAGCGCCGAGCGGTGCCATTTCTGCTGTGTTGGAATCAAATCCTGGCGCTGCCGCGCGGTCCCCACGCGAATCCCATAGACCTTGGGGCCATCGCCGACAGACGTGGCGTAAAGATGCGAGCCGCAGTCAGCGCAAAAGGCCTGGGTGCGCTTGGCGCCGCTCGCCACGATCTTGATGTAGATTTTCGGCGTGCCCTTGGTGATGCGGTAGTTGCTTTCCGGCGCCGGAACCGTCAGGCGAAAAGCCGTGCCGGTCAGTTGCTGGCAATCCGTGCAGTGGCAGATCGTGGTCTTTTCCGGGTCTACCTCCGCCTCATAGGTTATCGCGCCGCAGTGGCAGCCGCCGTCGATCTTCATCTTTGTTCCTCCTGAATCCCGGTAATCTAGCGGGTCAAGGCAGCCAGGCAATGGCGCGGCGCTAGTCCAGAGCCGGATCGGATGCGGTGTCGATCAGCTTGCGCCGCTTCTCCCAGGTGCCTGTCGTCTGTGGCTTGACGAACAGCCGCGTGATCTCCGGCATTTCCTTCTTCAGCTGCGCCTCCAGGCGCTCGACGCAAGCTTCGATCTCGGGCGCCGTCAAATGGTCCTCGAACTCGATGCTCAGGCCGGCGACGATCTCTGCCGGCCCCATATGGACGGTCAGGACGCCGTTCGCCCGCTGCACCGCCGGATCCTGCTGGGCGATCGCCAGCACCTTCATTTGCACTTCGGGCGATGCCGGCTCACCGATCAGCAGGCCCTTGCTTTCGCGGGCCAGGAAGATCGCTGTCGCCCCCAGGATCAGCCCAATGCCGATAGAGGCGGCGCCGTCGAGTTCCGGCATCTCCAGAACTTCCGCCGCCAGGATGCCGACGAACGCGACGATCAGGCCGAGAAGTGCTGCACTGTCCTCGAACAGTACGGTGTAGACGCTCGGATCCTTGCTCGACTGCACCGCCCGCAGCCAGCCCTGCTTGCCCTTCTGCTGGCGGAACTCCTTCAGCGCCACCCACCACGAACTGCCTTCGAACAGGAAGGAAAGGCCAAGCACGATGTAGGTCACCTCGGCGTTGGCGACCGGCTCCGGCGCCATCATATGGATCACGCCTTCGTAGAACGACACGCCGGCGCCCAGCGCGAAGACGAGGAGCGCGACGATGAAGCTCCAGAAGTAGAGTTCGCGGCCGTGACCGAGCGGATGAGTCCGGTCGGCCGGGCGGGCGGCGCGGTGCATGCCGTAGAGCAGCAGGCCGCCATTGCCGGTATCGACCAGCGAATGCACGCCCTCCGACAGCATCGCCGAACTGCCGGTGAAGGCGGCGGCGGCGAACTTGGTCAGCGCGATGGCGAAATTGCCGGCGAGCGCCGCGTAGATCACCTTTTTTGAGCCGCCGTGCCCGGCCATGGCATTTGTTCCCATTCAAGGCGCAGTCTAGCGGCCAGGCCGCTAAAGCTCCACAGGCATCACACCGCGCGAATGTCGGGTCGTCCAAGCCAGCGGTCATGAGAGATCGGCCTATGGAAAACGGCGACTACTCGACGATCTCGCTGGTCCACACCTTGAAGCCGGCAAGCGTTCCCGGGCCGAATATATGGGTCAGCGGCACGTCGGCGGCGTCGCGGCCGGAGGCGATCAGGATGCGGCCGATGCGCGGTGCATTGTTGCGCGGGTCGAAGACATGCCAGCGGCCGCCGAGATAGACTTCCATCCAGGCGCAGAAATCCATGCTCGCCCATGGTTTCGGCATACCGATGTCGCTGATGTAGCCGGTGCAGTAGCGCGTTGGGATGTTGAGCGCCCGGCAGAAGGTGACGGCGAGATGCGCGTAGTCTCGGCACACGCCGCTCTGTTCGCGATACGCTTCCGCGGCGGTGCGTGTCGGCCGAGCATTGCCGTAGTTGAAGACGATGTGGTTGTGGACGAAGTCGCAGACCGCCTGCACGCGCGGAATGCCCAGCGGCGTGTTGCCGAACAGCCGCCACGCTTCATCAGCCAGAAGGTCGCTTTCGCAAAAACGGCTGGGCAGCAGGAACAGCAGCGTGTCCGCCGGCAGGTCGCGAACCTCGTGCTGCCAGGCCATCAGATCGCCCATCTCGAAAGTGCCGGGATCGCGGATCACCGCGTCGGTGCCGAAGGTGAAACGCCCGGGCGGCGCGACGAACCGGTTGCACCAATTGCCGAAACTGTCGCGATAGCTTTCGATCGGCACCGGCGGGTTGGAAATCAGGAAATCCGGCCGCTCGAGATCGGAGGCACGCGAATAATGCACATTCAGCATCGCGATGAGCGGCGTTTCCTGCGGAAAGTCGAAGCTCATCTCGCAGCCGATGTGGATTCGCATTGTCGTCCTGACGGCCTGCCTGACGATCACCCGGCGAAGCTCGGGTCGATGCTGCAGTGCGAAAATGACCATCGCACGGACCGTCATGGTTTACGAGCAAATTAGAAACCGGTTGAAAGCGATCCGGCGACGCCGGCAACGGTCGCTAACCCCTTGCGGTCGGGCGGTTCTCTTGTTTCACTTGGCGTCCCACATC
>NZ_RZRK01000825.1:0-2656 GCF_003997835.1 Mesorhizobium sp. M7A.F.Ca.CA.004.12.1.1 | reverse complement strand
CTCTGGTGCTTGACGACAAGATCCGCGCCGCCGCCATGCCCGGCCTGAAGCCGCTGCTTGCCGGAACGGTGAAGGTGGCGATCGACAAGAACGGCGGCGGCGACCAGAACGTCTCGGCCGATCTGACCAACGCCAGGCTGGACATTCCCTGGGCCGGCTGGGGCAAGGGGGCAGGGGTTCCTGCCAATGTCACCTTCGTCATGACCAAGTCCGGCGACACCACGACGCTGTCCGATTTCGACCTTGACGGAAAGACGTTCTCCGTCGACGGCAGCATCGTGCTGGTCAATGGCGCCTTGTCGTCGGCGCGGTTCAGCAAGGTCACCTTGAACAGGGGCGACGACGTTGCCGTGTCGGTGAAGCGGTCCGGCAAGGGCTATGCGGTCGAGATATCGGGCAACGCGCTCGATGCCCGCTCGCTGATCAAGCAGTTCACCTCGGACGTCGACACGGCTACCAAGACCACCGGTTCCGATGCCATTTCCGTCAGCGCCGATGTCGACCGGCTGACCGGTTTCCACGACGAGCAATTGTCCAATCTGAAGCTCGACTACAGTGCTGCCGGTTCGCGGGTGAACGGGCTGAAGGTCAGCGCCACGGCAAGTTCGGGCGCCGCCATATCGATCAGCAACACCACCGGCGCCGGCCGGCGCGCGCTCAACATGCAGTCCGCGGACGCCGGCGCCATCCTGAGATTCCTCAATATCTACGAGCATATGGAAGGCGGAACGATCACCCTGGCGCTTGCGGGGCCGAGCGACGGATCGCTGAGGGGCAAGGTCGACACCAGCAACTTTTTCGTGGTCAACGAACCGAAATTGGCCTCCATCGTCTCGACCACGCCGGCCGGCGACAACCGCAGCCTCAATCAGGCGGTCAAAGGCAAGCTGGATACGTCGCGGGTGAAGTTCGAACGCGGTTACGCCGAGATCGACAAGGGCAGCGGCTATCTGAAACTGGCCAATGGCGTGCTGCGCGGACCGCGCATCGGCACGACGTTCCAGGGCACGCTCTACGACCAGGACAACAACATGGACATGACCGGCACATTCATGCCGGTCTATGGCCTCAATCGCATCTTCGGCGAATTGCCCATCGTTGGCGCGCTGCTCGGCAATGGCCGTGACCGTGGCCTGATCGGCGTCACCTACCGGCTCAAAGGCAATGCCAACAAGCCGCTGCTGGACATCAATCCGCTGTCGGTGATCGCGCCCGGAATATTCAGGTCGATTTTTGAGTATAGGTGAGTGGCGCGGATCATGGTCGCCGCGCGCAAAGTGTCAAATCAACCGGTCCGTCGCTTCGGCACCGCAAGGCGGCGGGGATGGTCAGTTGATTGCCTGTTGGAAGTTGCTTGAGCCGGAATTAGCCGAGTACAGGATACCGTTCTTGCCGAGCCAGTATGTGCCGCTGGCAACGTTCTCCCAGTAGAAACCCGTAGTGCCGACGCCGATGGTCGTTCCGCCGACAAACCCTTCGAAGGCGCTCGCCGATGACGAATATTGGTATTGGCCAAGATTGTTGTACACGGCGGCGTTGCCGACGCTGTCGAACCTGACATATCCGAGATCGTCGGAGCCGTTGCCGTATCTGTTGTAGTGAGGATCGTCCGCAAGGGTGATCCGGTTTCCGTTCGCCATGAAGAACGTGCATCCGGGCGTTGGCTCGACACTCTGGCATGGCACGTCGAACACAGTCTTGAACGGGGAATTGATCTCGGTGGAAACCGCCGCGCGGGCCGTCTTGGGAACGCCCGGCATCGTCATTTCAGCATATTGCATCTGGCGGTCGAGGCGGTTGATGAGGCCACCGCTTTCCTGCGAAGCGTGCGGTCCAAAATCCATCGACAGTTTCGCGCCCAGATAGGCGCCTTGCGTCATCCCGTCACGATAGCCGGCGTAGACGCTTGCCGTCATGTCGTTGTCGAAGGCATAGCCCAATCCGATCTGCGCGCCCGCGCCGAAATTGGGCGAGGTCCAGGCCGTTCCCTCGATCGAGGTCTTGCCGAACGCCTTGCTGAAATCAACCTTTGCGAACAGCCCGTCATCGCCATTGTCGATGGCACGCTCGTAGCCGATCCTGGCGCCTAATCTCAGGGTCGGATCGAGATAGGTTTCGAAGCCGGGCGCAACCCGAACGCCGCTCGCGCCGTCGAAGCGCGTCTTCGCGAAGGGCTCGTCAATCAAAATGGCGGACGGGCTGTTCCAGCCATCGACACCGAGAGAAACCGTGGTCGCCGCGCTCAGGCGCAGGTCGAGCGAGCTGGCAAGGCTCCAGGTTTCGACACTCTTGTCTGTCGTCAGGCCGAACAGCTGATCGGCATCCTCGCGGACGAATTGTCCGGTAACCTGCACGGCGAGCAGTTCGCCCAGGTTCGCCGCACCGCCAACCATCAGCCGCGCGACGCCGTTTCCCTTCTCCGCGGCCATGCCGAAGGCTACCGGAAGGTCGGAGAATGCAGCGACGATCCTGGCATTCAGCCGCTGCTGGTTGTCGTCTTCCGAAACCTGCCCGTTTACGACCAGGCGGACCGATTTCTGCGAGGGCTCCGGCGTTTGCTCCTGAGCGCCGGTCGGGAAGGCTCCCGCGATCCAGGCCACGGCCGCCGCCATCATCTTGCCTGTTCTCATTTTCGTCCCCAAGCCTGCGTCGGGCT
>NZ_RZRK01000824.1:0-2662 GCF_003997835.1 Mesorhizobium sp. M7A.F.Ca.CA.004.12.1.1 | reverse complement strand
TTCCTGAGCCATGCCGCCGATCCATCGGGAGCAGGCCGGACACAGAAGGCCAATGCATAACAGCTGGAAAAGCCTGACAAGCCCGGGAACCGGGCAAACCCACAGAGAGGAACCAACCATGCGCATGCCTGATTTGACTGCTCTGCTGACGGCGACCGCCGTCTTTACCTCCGCACTTGCGTTCGCCGCCAAGGCCGACGAAGTGCATGTGCTCAACTGGAAGGGTTACGGCGCCGATGAACCGTGGGCCGTCGAGGCTTTCGAAAAGGCGACCGGCAACAAAGTCGTCAACGACTTCTTCAATTCCGAACAGGAAATGCTGACCAAGATCCGGACCAATCCCGGCCTCTATGACGTGGTCATGATCAACGCGGCCTTCAACGACCAGGCGATGGCCGGGAAACTGATCCAGCCGATCGACGTTTCCAAGCTGCCGAACTATGCCGACATCAGCAAGGACAAGGCGGGATCGCCGATGCTCGTCCATGACGGCAAGGTCTATGGCGTGCCGTGGGTATGGGGCCTCACCGCACTCGCCATCAACGAAAAGTCCTTCGACAAGCCACCGACGAGCATCGCCGAAATGTGGGATGCCGCCCACAAGGGCCGCGTCGTCATTCGCGATGATGCCGTTGAAGCGGTGCAGTTCGGCGCCATCGCCACTGGCCAGAACATCAACGACATCAAGGATATGGATGCGGTCAAGACGAAGCTGACCTCGCTGATGCCGCAGATCAAGACCTTCTGGAGCTCGGAAAACGACTGGAACCAGATGGTCGCCTCCAACCAGATCGACATCGGCACCTATTGGAGCGGCTCGGCCGACCGCGCCAAGACGCATTTCAAGCTGCCGGTCTCGCTGGTGGTGCCGCAGGAAGGTGCCGTTGCCTGGCTCGACGCGTTTTCCATTCCGGTCGGCGCCAAGAACGTCGCCGGCGCCGAGGCCTTCATCAACTACATGATCGACCCGAAATTCTACGTCGAATGGGTCACCAAGGTCGGTGCTCCCGTCTCCGCCAACACCAAGGCGGTGGAAGCGCTGCCCGAGGATGCCTTCAACCGCAAGGTCATGGGTGATCCCGAAGTGGCCAAGCGCATCCAGTTCCAGGCGCCGATCACCGACGCCCAGCGCGAAGCCTATCTGGCGCTCTGGCAGCAGCTTAAGGTCGACGTGAAGTAAGATCACAGCCAGGCCAGCCGGCGGTTCGCGTCGGCTGGTTCTTCCAATCCTGGGAGGAGGGTACCATGGCAGCTGCGACAGCGTCGCGAAGCGGGCTGAGATCGGCATTGCCGCTGCTGGCACCGGCCTATCTCTGGCTGACGGTGGCGATCTTCCTGCCGCTATCCGCCATGGTCTTCTTCTCGTTCATGACCGAGCTGCCGCTGTCGGGAAAGCCGTGGGCGTTCACGCTTGGCAACTATGCCGCCTTCTTCTCGCAGAGCCTCTATCTGACGCTGCTGCTGGCCTCGCTGCGCCTTGGCCTCGAAGTGACGCTATGGTGCATCGTCATCGGCTATCCCGCCGCCTATGTGCTCGCCAAGGTGCTGAAGGGGCGCAGCCGCGAGGCGATCTTCCTGCTCGTCATCCTGCCGTTCTGGTCGAATGGGTTGGTGCGCATCTTTTCCTGGGCGATGGTTTTGCGCGAAGGCGGCATCCTCGACACCGCGCTTAATGCCGTGCTGCCGTTCAAGATCAACATCGACCTCATGTATTCCTATCCGGCCGTCATCATCGGGCTGGTGCATTCCTATGTGCCTTACATGGTGCTGACCTGTTATCTCACGCTACAGGCCATCGACGACTCGCTGATCGAGGCCGGGCGCTCGCTTGGCGCATCGCGGTTGCAGGTGCTGAAGCGGGTGATCATCCCGCTGTCGATGCCCGGATTGGTCGCGGGTGCGGCGCTGATCTTCGTGCCGGTCGTCGGCTCGTTCATGGAACCGCGCATCCTGGGCGGCCGCACCGGCACCTTCTACGGAACGGTCATCGAGGACCAGTTCGTCGCCGTGTTCAACTGGCCGCTCGGTGCCGCACTCTCCTTCATCCTGCTGGCGGTGGTGCTGGTCATCCTGGCGGTGGCGTCGCCAGTGCTGCGGAGGGCCGCGTGATGACGACGACCCGCATCCTCGAAGGACTCGGCCGCCTCTACATCTGGCTGCTGCTTGCCTTTCTTTATCTGCCGATCATCATCATGGCGCTGATGTCGTTCAACGTTTCTCCCTTCTACCAATTGCCGTTCGAATGGACGACTGAATGGTATGCTTCGCTGTGGCAGAACGACCAACTGATCGCAGCGACCTGGAACAGCGTCGAGATCGCGGTCATCACCACGATCATCTGCGTCGTGCTCGGCTCGGCGGCGTCGCTGGCGCTCTATCGCTACGAATTTCGTGGCAAGAAGTTCCTGCAGGCGCTTTTGTTTCCGCCGATCGCCATACCGTGGCTGATCACCGGCACGGCAATGCTGATTTTCTTCTTCGGCGTCGGTATCGGCCGTGGCCTGCATGCGATCCTGCTCGGCCATGTCGCATTGGCGCTGCCCTATGTCATCGTCGTCGTCTCGGCCCGGCTGCAGACCTTCGCGCCGGAGCTGGAAGAGGCGGCGCGCTCACTAGGCGCCAACCAGTGGCAGGTGACGCGCCGCGTCACGCTGCCCTGGAT
>NZ_RZRK01000823.1:0-2670 GCF_003997835.1 Mesorhizobium sp. M7A.F.Ca.CA.004.12.1.1 | reverse complement strand
ACAGCACCATTGCTCCAGGCGATCGAGAAATCCGACGGGCCGAGGAAGATGCCGTCGATGCCGGGCGTGTCGAGGATGCCATCGAGCGCATCGAGGGTGGCACGCGTCTCGACCATGGCGAAGGCCATCGTGCGCTGGTTGGTGTCGCGCAGCCAGTCGGCCTGGTCGCCTTGGCCGTGGCGTGGAAAAGCGTAGGTCGGACCCCAGGAGCGCTCGCCGAGCGGCGGGTATTTCATGGCGGCGGCGAACAGTTTTGCATCGGCAACCGAATTCACCATCGGCGCGATGACTGCCTCGGCGCCGAAATCGAGCGCGCGGCTTGCCATGTCGAAACGGCCAACGGGAATGCGCACCAGCGCCGGCTTGCCGGCAGCGAGCACCGGCACCAGGCCACGCAGCACGCTGTCTTCGTGATGGCCGCCATGCTGCATGTCGAGCGTGACGGCATCGAAACCCTGCTTGGCGACGATTTCGACGGTCAAGGCATCCGGCACGCCGGACCATGCGGTGAACAGCGTTTCGTCGGCCGCGAGGCGGGACTTCAGGGACATGGATACTTTCCTTGTTAACTCCGGCAGTTTCAGCCGGAAACCGCGACAAAGGCAAAGAAAAACCGCCCGGATAGGCCGGGCGGTCGATTGGTCCAGCGTATGGCCGGGATCAGCGCATGGCCCGGATCAGGTGTTCTTGATCTGCTCGATCGCCTGCGCCATCAGTTCGTCCATCGTGCGGCGGATCTGGTGATCCGACTGCTCGACGCCGGCCGCGTCGAAATCCCCGCGGATTTTGCGGAACACGTCGTGGTCGCCGGCTTCCTCGATGTCGGAGATAACCACTTCCTTGGCATAGGCGTCGGCATCCGCGCCGGACTTTCCGAGCTTTTCGGCGGCCCACAGGCCGAGCGCCTTGTTGCGGCGCGCCGAGGCCTTGAACCGAAGCTCCTCGTCGAATGCGAATTTACGCTCAAAGCCCTCTTCGCGGTCTTTCATGCTGCTCATGGCGTCCCTCCGGTCAAATTCGATTCGTTGGCGGTGAATATGTGCGTTGCCAAAGCACAAACCAAAAGGTCGCGGGTCGGTCAATACGCTTCATCGAATGCTGCGCTGCGGCATTTCAGTCCCGAAAGCGGTTGATTGGAAGGATTTGCCGATTGAGCAAACGATGTGATTGGGATAGACCCGGCATTGAACCCTACCGTAGCCGCACTATTTCAGGCAGACGGACAGGAAATGGTCTGATACCGCCCTGTCCGGAACCCCAGAGAAAAATCCAGATGAAAAATCGCCGCCGCATTTATGAAGGCAAGGCCAAGATACTCTATGAGGGACCCGAACCGGGCACGCTTATCCAGTTCTTCAAGGATGACGCCACCGCGTTCAACAAGAAGAAGCACGAGGTCATCGACGGCAAGGGCGTCCTCAACAACCGCATTTCCGAGTACATCTTCAACCATTTGAACCGCATGGGCATTCCGACCCATTTCATCCGCCGGCTGAACATGCGCGAGCAGCTGATCAAGGAAGTCGAGATTATTCCGCTCGAAGTGGTGGTGCGCAATGTCGCCGCCGGTTCGCTGTCCAAGCGGCTCGGCATCGAGGAAGGCACCGTTCTGCCGCGCTCGATCATCGAATTCTATTACAAGGCCGACGCGCTCGACGATCCGATGGTGTCGGAAGAGCACATCACCGCGTTCGGCTGGGCGAGCCCGCAGGAGATCGACGACGTCATGGCGCTGGCCATCCGCGTCAACGACTTCCTCTCCGGCCTGTTCATGGGCGTCGGCATCCAGCTCGTCGACTTCAAGATCGAATGCGGCCGGCTGTTCGAAGGCGACATGATGCGCATTGTCGTCGCCGACGAGATCTCGCCGGATTCCTGCCGCCTGTGGGACGTGGCGACGCAGGACAAGCTCGACAAGGACCGTTTCCGCCGCGACATGGGCGGCCTCGTCGAGGCTTACCAGGAAGTTGCCCGCCGCCTCGGCATCATGAACGAGAACGAACCGCCGCGCCCAACCGGCCCGGTGCTTGTCGCCTCGACCGACGGGCTCAAAGGCAAGCCGCACTGATCGCGGCTTGCCTCCCGATACTCAGAACAGGAGCATGTCCAGCGTGATCAAGGCCCGCATTACCGTCACCCTCAAGAACGGCGTGCTCGACCCGCAGGGCAAGGCGATAGAACACGCATTGTCGGGCCTTGGCTTCGGCGGCGTCGGCGCGGTGCGGCAGGGCAAGGTTTTCGACGTCGAGCTGGCGGAAAGCGACAAGGCCAAGGCCGAAGCCGACCTCAAGGCCATGTGCGACAAGCTGCTGGCGAATACGGTGATTGAGAACTACGCGGTGGAGATCGCCTAAATTGAAAGCAGCCGTCGTCCTTCTGCCCGGCCTCAACCGCGACCGCGACATGATCGCGGCGTTGACCAAGATTTCGGGAACGCCGCCGGTCACCGTGTGGCAGACCGACACCGAAATCCCCGATGTGGACCTGATCGCCATTCCGGGCGGCTTTTCCTTCGGCGACTATCTGCGCTGCGGCGCGATCGCCGCGCGCATGCCGGTCATGCGGGCGGTGGCCGAAAAAGCGGCCGCGGGCGTTACGGTCATCGGCGTCTGCAATGGTTTCCAGATCCTGGTCGTGGCCGGCCTGTTGCCGGGCGCCTTGATGCGCAAC
>NZ_RZRK01000822.1:0-2674 GCF_003997835.1 Mesorhizobium sp. M7A.F.Ca.CA.004.12.1.1 | reverse complement strand
CCCTCTATATGTGCCTGGGCCAGGAAGATGCCGCCGACCTGCGCGCGCCCTTGCGCGCCTCCGAAGGCAACGAGCTGGTCGCCGATGCAATAGACGAAGCCATCGGCCGCAAGCCCAAGGGCCACGACTTCATCATCGACCGCCGCACCAGCCGCCCATCGGTGTCACGCCATATGAGCGTCACCGGCGGCTGATCTTTTCGTGAAATTCATGCAAGATTGCTTCGGATCATGACTCGAGGCGAGCATGCGGCTGCACTCTTCATTCCTGGCGATTGCGACAATGGCAGCAAGCAGTGCGGTCGCCGCGCCGTTCACTTATGTGAACGAGCGCTTCGGCACCGTCTGCACCTTTCCCGACGAGATCTTCACCGATCGCCAGCCGGAGCCCGATAATGGCGACGGACAGCAATGGCTGAGCGCCGATGGCGCCAGCCTGATCTGCTCCGGCATCCTCAACATAGACAACGATACGCCGAAGGGCTTTGTGGCGGCCGAGAAGGCCAGCGATGAAGCCGGCTACAAGGTGACCTATGGCAAGGCCGGCAGCGATTGGGCGGTGCTGTCGGGCGTTAAGGATGGAAAGATGTTTTACGAGCGACGTCTGTTTGGGAGAGACGGTATCATCCGCACGGTCTGGGTCGACTACCCTCCGGCCCTGAAGTCGAAATACGACCCGCTGGTCGGCGCCATTGCCGGCAGTCTCAAGGGGTCGTGAAAGTTTCGGACCACACCCCAGAAAAAGTCTTGTTCGCGAACCACAGCCGGATTTACGGCCAGTCTGTTCCAACCTACCCTTTCCCTGGAAGCGGATCTTCGCTCACAGGGGGAATACTCCATGCGCAAACTCGTTCTTTCTCTAGCCTTGCTTGGTCTCGCGGCCGTGCCCGCTGCGGCCCAGTCGATCGGCGGCACTTATACGGTCGCCGGCACCAACTTCGACGGCTCTGCCTATGGCGGCGAGGCAACCATCACGCTGACCAGCGGGACGACGTGCGCGATCCATTGGGAAACCGGCGGCTCATCTTCCGACGGCATCTGCATGCGCAACGATGATGCCTTCTCGGCCGGCTATGTCATGGGCAAGGATATCGGCCTCGTCGTCTACAAGATGACGGACGACGGCTCGCTGCATGGTCTGTGGACCATCGCCGGCAAGGAAGGCAATGGCACCGAGGTGCTGACGCCGAAGAAGTAAGTTCTGCCGCCATTGCAGGTGATCTTCTGAGCCACAAACAAGGCTGTGGCCCAGCCCTTTGCTGTTGCTGTTTCACGCCCGGCTGTTACAGGCTTGCTGCCTAAAGCGCGTCGCGTTTGAACGGATTCAGGCGACGCGCTTTAGGTCTTTGTTTCTTATGCGTGTCGTTTCCCCAAAACCGAGGTCACTTTTGGGCGACATGCATTAGCAGAACCGGTAGCCGTCTTGCCCCTGTCACCAAATATTCGCGGCGCGTTGTTCATGATGGTGGCGATGGCCGGCTTCTGCCTCAACGATGCCATCACCAAATACTCGTCACAATCGATGAACATGGCGCAGGTCATGTTGATCCGTGGGGCTTTCGCTTCGCTTTTCGTCGGCTTGCTCGCCTGGCAGCGCGGCGCGCTCGCCCGCCCGGGTTCGATGCTGCAGCCTCTGGTGGCCCTGCGCGTGATCAGCGAGGCCGGTGCCACGGTGAGTTTTCTCGTCGCCCTCGCCCATTTGCCGATCGCCAATGTTTCGGCGGTGCTGCAGGCGCTGCCACTGGCGGTGACGATGGGGGCCGCACTCGTCTTTGGCGAGGCTGTCGGCTGGCGGCGCTGGCTGGCCATCGCCATCGGATTTGCCGGCGTGCTGATTATCGTGCGGCCTGGCTTCGAAGGGTTCAGCATGTACTCGCTGGCAGCGCTGGCCAGTGTCGCCTGTTGTGCGGTGCGCGATCTCGCCACCAAGCGAATTCCCAAGGCCATTCCGACATTGCTGGTGTCGACGGCAACCGCGCTTGCCATGACCATCGTCGGTGCGGCGCTGTTGCCGGCAATGGGCGGCTGGACGCCGATGACGAGGGACAGCACAGCCCTGCTGGCCTTGGCCGCGGTGCTGGTGGTGATCGGCTACCAGTTCATCATCATGGCGATGCGGGCGGGCGACATCTCCTTCATCGCGCCGTTCCGCTATACGGCCCTGATCTGGTCGATCCTGCTTGGCCTGTTCATCTTTGCCGATATCCCCGATCCGCCGATGATCGTCGGCGCCACCATCATCATCGGCTCCGGCCTTTATGCGCTCTATCGCGAGCGTGTGGTCGGCCGGCGAAAGATCGTCGCCGAAAGCACGGGGCCGACCATGGTGCCTGACGGAATCTAGCCAGATCATTGAAGGTTCTTGTGATTTCCGACGGCTGGCGTACAGGCTTCGTGGCATGAAGCGAGACATTGCGGGGATCATCCTGGCCGGTGGCCAGTCGAGACGGATGGGCGGCGGCGACAAGAGCCTGTTGCCGCTTGGCGATGGCTGCCTGCTTGACCAGGTCGTGTCGCGCTTCACCCCGCAAATAGAATCGCTGGCGCTCAGCGCCAATGGCGCCTCTGCGCGATTCCTGCGCTTTGGACTGCCGGTGCTTGCCGACAGCGTGCCCGGCTTTGCCGGGCCGCTCGCCGGAATCCTGACCGGCCTCGAATGGGCCGCGGCCAATACG
>NZ_RZRK01000821.1:0-2677 GCF_003997835.1 Mesorhizobium sp. M7A.F.Ca.CA.004.12.1.1 | reverse complement strand
GACCTGCAGCGCGACGGACCGAGATCAATGCGCCATTATCGCCATGCGTTCGAAACCTTTGCCCGGTCTTCCGCGTTGAAGGACCAAAAGGAGAACGCAGATGTCGATCCACTTCACCGTCTCCGACCTGACAAGAAACCTGTTTCACTCGCTGGGGCTGGACCAGCGCGCGCCAAGGCCACTCAATCCCGAGCAAAGCCTGTTGCTGGAATGCTATCTGGCCGGCCAGGTTCCTGAATCAGCCTGGAGCGACTACGTCTTCGAGACGCCCGATCTTGCCCGGCATGCCGAGGCCAGGCGCAGTCACCACTGACCCGACAACGAGGCTTACTTGGGAGAGGCGAATTGCAACGTAAACACGTTGCCAGCGATCCCTTGCGCCAGCTTCGCCGAGAAAGTCAGGGGCAGGCAATTCCGCAGGGCCGCTGTCGCGGCATCGACAAATGTTTTTTTCGCCTTGGCATCGCCATTCACCTTGATGGCCGTCGGCCTCGGCGGGCCGATCAGCGTCCCATCCCGCTTGAAGCTGAAGCTCAAGGTGACGCTGGCGGTCCCGGCGTCCGCCGGCGGTGTCCAGCATGCCTGGATCGCTGCCCCGACATCGTCCATCGTGTTGAGTTCGGCTGCACTCGAAGCATGGACAACGGCCGCCAGCATCACGCCCGCAACCGCAATCCGTCTCGCAACGCTTTTCATCGCCAGCCCTCGTCTCATGCCTGACCGACAATCCATGCCGGACTGCCGAGATGGATGGTAGGGCCAACGCCGGCAATGACAATATCTCTCGAAAAAAGTTGACGCCAAAAAAGCGACACTGGACGAGGCCTGCGTGCCAGATCGCACTTGGCGATGGCGTGCAAAAGCAAAAGGCCGGCATTGCGCCGACCTTTCCTATCGCTACGACGTTCTGCGCCAGTACATCCGTGGTCGCGGGCCGAAAGCGAATTGCCTGCAGTAGACAGGGCTTTGGTTAACGTATCCTTAACCTCAGGCCTTGGCCTGCGACTTCACATGGGCGATGTAGCCGCGCACATCGCCGGCCGGCTCGCTATAGGCCTTGCCGAGCGTCTTCTCGATCGCCGCCACATAGTCCTTCGCCCACTTGGGCAAGGCATAGTCGACGACGGCCAGGAATTCGAGCGTCGCCGCCAGGCGGATATCGGCGATCGAAGGATGCTTGCCGCCGATGAACGGCTTGCCGTCCCTGAAGAAGCTGTGAAACACTTCGAGCGGCTCGGCGATCGCCGCCATCGCCGCCTTCTGGGCCTCCGACTTCCTGTCGGGGTGCGCGTCGCTGTGGCCGACCTCGCCGGCATATTGTGGGAAGCCGAGCGCCGGATAGGTGGCGCGCGCCACATAAGGGTAGAGCGTACCGATCAGGTAGAACATGGCACTGTCGACCATCGCCCGCTTGGCCGGCGCCTTCGGATAGAATTTCTCCAGCCCGTGCTTGTTGGCGAGATACTGCATGATGGCGCAGCTTTCCCACAACACGCCTCTAGGGAGGCCCTTGTCCTCGATCATCGGTGTCAAATGGGCGGGATTTCGCGCCATGAACTCCGGCGAACGGGTGTGGCCCCAGGCATCGGTCTCGGCATGGTCGAAACCGGCCGCGCGCGCAAACACCCGCACGGTCATGTTGTTGACGCTGGGCTTCAGCATGCTGAGCTTCAACGCCGGCTTCTTGGCCGGCTTGGCCTTGGGCGCGGCTTTTGCCGTCGCCTTCACCGCAGGCTTGGCGGCCGCCTTGGCTTCTGGCTTTGCCGCAGCTTTCGCGGCCGGCTTGGCGGCAGCTTTGGCCGCGGATTTCCCGGCAGTCTTCGTCGCTGTCTTGGCCATCTTGTTCCTCCCTCTGGTCTGTTCAGTATGGGTTCTTCGGCGCCCGATCGTCCGACAAGGTGGCGCGGGAACGTTCGACGAGCGCCTGGATCGCATCGGCGAGATGCACTTCGGCGATGTTGTAGTCGCCGCGCGCGACCCGCAGCCTGTGCGCTTCCATCAGCACATCGGCGTGGGTGAAGCCCGCTGGCGGTTCGAAGCGGTAGGACGCCAGTTCGATCAGCAGGCCGAGCGGATCCTCGAAATAGATCGAATCCATGAAACCGCGATCCTTGACGCCGCTGTGCTTGATGCCGCGCTCGTCAAGCCGGGAGACCGCCTGCAGGAAGGTGACGCGCGACACCGAAAAGGCGATGTGGTGGACACAGCCCGGATCGGTCGGCGTGCGCCGCTTCTCCGGTGTGCGGCTCTCGTCGGTGAAGATGGTGATCAGCCGGCCGTCGCCGGGATCGAAATAGAGATGGCTTTCCCTCGGCTTGTCGAGGTTGGGCTGTTCGAAGATGAACGGCATGCCGAGCACGCCTTCCCAGAAATCGATAGAGGTCTGGCGCCCGGCGCCGACCAGCGTGATGTGGTGGACGCCCTGAGATTGCAGCTTCTGCATTGGCCTTCCTCCCCACGGCATCAACTGGTCGGCGAATCTGCCCGGCATCCGGCGTTCTGTGCGCCGCTGGAACCGTGCCTCAGGATCCGTGACGTGATGCTAATGCAAACAGCCCCACGGCGCCAGAAGCGACGAACGCAGCGACGCAACGGATAAGCCGGATGATTGAGAGTGCGCCGTCCGCATTTCCGATGCCGGACATCGGAAGGGCGTACACGTTACGCTTTTGGAGGC
>NZ_RZRK01000820.1:0-2683 GCF_003997835.1 Mesorhizobium sp. M7A.F.Ca.CA.004.12.1.1 | reverse complement strand
GCCCTATGACGGGACCCGTTTCGAGATCGAGATCGACTTCGAAAGCCCGGCGATCGGTCGTCAGCTGTTTGCCTCCGACCTCAATGCCGATATTTTCCGTCGTGACATCGCGCGCGCCCGCACCTTCGGCTTCATGAAGGATGTCGAGCGGCTGTGGGCCGCAGGCTACGCGCTCGGCTCCTCGCTGGAGAACTCGCTGGTCATCGGCGACGACAACCGCGTCATCAATATGGGCGGCCTGCGCTACCCCAACGAATTCGTGCGACATAAGACGCTGGACGCCATGGGCGACCTGGCGCTGGCCGGCGCCCGCTTCATCGGCTGCTTCCGCTCCTATCGCGGCGGCCACAGGATGAATGCCGCGGCCCTGCGCCGTCTGCTCTCGGACCGCACGGCGTTCGAGATCGTCGAGACGACGCGCCGTGAGCGTGGCCGCAGCGCCGAGATGAACGCCGTCAATGCGCCACTCTACGCACCCTGGATGATCTGATTTCCCAGGTTTTTTTCGGGTTCCATGGTGATAGCGAATGTTGCAGGAATGCACCACCCGCCAGTGAAATTGCATTGATGTCCAAGTGGCGTCCGGCCGCCACAAAAATGCGCGATTGGCCGGAGATAGCGTTGCCGGGCAAGGCGGTTATGGTTTATGGCTGCTGCCGTCGATTAATGCATGTCATTCAAAAGTGGGGACCAGTTTTGAAACAATGGCGTGCAACTGGCATTGAAATAGCGCCGAAAGGGCGAGATCCAATCATGTTCTTCAAGCGAGTTGGTCAATTGAAAGCACCGCAGAGGGCTGTTTTCCTGGCGCTTTCAGTAGTTGTTCCATCGCTCTTTCTGTCGGCCTGCATGTCGTCGGAGAAAGATATCGACCTGTCGACCTATGTCGAGCAGACCGAGCCGGCCGATGTTCTCTACAATCAGGGCCTTGCCAATCTCAATGCCGGGCGCCTGCAGGAGGCGAGCCGGAAGTTCGACGCCGTCGACCGTCAGCATCCCTATTCGGAATGGGCCCGCAAATCGATGGTGATGGGCGCTTTCGCCGACTATCGCCAGGGCAATTACGATGAGGCGATCGGCTCGGCCAAGCGCTATCTCACGCTTTACCCGTCGACCGATGACGCCGCCTATGCGCAGTACATCATCGGCTTGAGCTACTACCGTCAGATCAAGGACGTGACGCAGGACCAGAAGGAAGCGCGCCAGACCGTCCAGACGATGCAGGATCTGGTCACGCGCTGGCCAACATCGGAATATGTCGAAGACGCCAAGGAAAAGATCCGCTTCGCCAACGACCAGTTGGCCGGCAAGGAAATGCAGATCGGCCGTTACTATCTTGAGCGGCGTGAATACATCGCTGCCGTGAAGCGCTTCCGCACCGTGGTCGAGAACTATTCCAACACCCGCCATGTCGAGGAGGCGCTCGCCCGCTTGACCGAAAGCTATTACGCGATGGGTCTGACCTCGGAGGCACAAACCGCCGCCGCCGTGCTCGGCACCAACTACCCCGACAGCCCATGGTACAAGGATTCCTACAAGCTCTTGCAGAGCAATGGGCTTGCACCGCGCGAGAATGCCGGGTCGTGGATATCCAAAGCCGGGAAGATGATCACCGGCGCCTGACGTATGAGCATCGACTGAAGCGCCACAGCGCTTTTCGGATTGATCCGGTGCTCAAACAAAAAGATAGTGCGGCGCTGCGACTGCAAATGGTCGCGTGCCGTTCTAGATTCGGGTTCTGATGCTTTCCAGACTGTCGATCCGCGATATCGTCCTGATCGAGAAGCTGGATATAGACTTCCAGCCGGGTCTTTCGGTACTGACCGGCGAAACCGGTGCCGGCAAATCCATCCTGCTCGACGCCCTTTCGCTGGCGCTCGGTGCGCGCGGCGATGCTTCGCTGGTGCGCCATGGCGCGGCGCAAGGCCAGGTCATCGCCGTCTTCGACGTGCCGCGCAATCATCCGGCGCGTACGCTGCTTGCCGACAATGCGATCGAGGACGACGGCGACATCATCCTGCGCCGCCTGCAGACGGCGGACGGCCGCACCCGTGTCTTCGTCAACGATCAGCCTTCGAGCGTCACGCTGATGCGCGATGTCGGGCGCGCGCTGGTCGAGATCCACGGCCAGCATGACGAGCGCGCGCTGGTCGATCCCGGAGCACACCGCGAGGTGCTCGACGCTTTCGGGGGCCATCTCGGCGCCGTCCGCTCGACCGCCGAGGCATGGCGGCACTGGCGCGCCTGCGAGCAGGAGCTGTCGCGCCACCGCATCAAGGTGGCGGCGGCCGCGCGCGAGGCCGACTATCTGCGCGCGGCGGTGGCGGAATTGACCAAGCTCGATCCGCAGCCGGGCGAGGAGACCGACCTTGCCGAACTGCGCGCATCGATGATGCGGGCCGAAAAGATCGCTTCCGAAATCCATGACGCGCAGGATGTGCTGTCGGGCCCATCTTCGCCCCTGCCGCAACTGGCCAGCCTGTTGCGGCGGCTGCAGCGCAAGGTGTCGGAGGCGCCCGGCCTGCTCGACGATGTCGTCAAATCGCTCGACGAGGCGATGCTGTCGCTCGACGCGGCGCAATCGGGCGTCGAGGCAGCACTGCGCGCCACCGAATATGATCCGCAGCGGCTGGAGAAAGCGGAGGAGCGGCTGTTTTCGCTGCGCGCCGCCTCGCGCAAGCAC
>NZ_RZRK01000081.1:0-12157 GCF_003997835.1 Mesorhizobium sp. M7A.F.Ca.CA.004.12.1.1 | reverse complement strand
GACGCGGCCTTTTGACGACAAGGCCCGGCGGCGGCACGCATGTCGCCGATGTCATCGGCCAGCTCTTCACCAAACCGGTGACAGACCTGATCTCGATGCACCGCAAGGCAGTGACCGATTATCTGGAATATCGCCGCGAGATCGAAGGGGTCGCGGCTGAATACGCGGCACGGCGCGCCACTGCCGACGACATGGCGCTGCTCGACAAGATCATGGCACGCATGGACGATGCGCACCGGACCGGCGACTTCGACGACGAGGCCGAGATTGATGTCGAGTTCCACCACGCGATCTGCGAATGCGCGCACAACATCATCCTTTTGCACACGTTGCGCTCCTGTTACCGGCTGTTGTCGGAAGGCGTGTTCCAGAACCGGCTGCTGGTGTTCACCGTGCCAGGCGCGCGCGACGCCCTGCTGGCGCAGCACCGCGCGATCCATGCGGCGGTGAAGGCCGGCGATCCGGATGCTGCCCGGCAAGCGGCGATGGACCACATCACCTATGTCGAACGGTCGATGGCGGAAGCCGAGCGCAGCGGCGACTGGCAGCGCGTTTCGCGACTGAGGCTGAAGCAGCGGGTCGAAGCCACCGATACCGAACCTGCACGCAAACGCTCCTAGCTATCGAAACGGGAAGCCCATGAGCCAGATCCTGACCATCGCCGACCTCAAGGACCTCGCCCGCCGGCGCGTGCCGAAGATGTTCTTCGACTATGCCGATTCCGGTTCGTGGACCGAAAGCACGTATCGGGCCAACGAAGAGGATTTCCAGAAGATCAAGTTCCGCCAGCGCGTGCTCGTCGATATGGACAACCGTTCGCTGGCATCGACGATGATCGGCGAAAAAGTGTCGATGCCGGTGGCATTGGCGCCAACCGGCATGACCGGCATGCAGCACGCTAATGGCGAGATGCTGGCGGCTCAGGCGGCGGAGGAATTCGGCGTGCCGTTCACCTTGTCGACGATGAGCATCTGCTCCATCGAGGATGTCGCCTCGGTAACCACGAAGCCGTTCTGGTTTCAGCTCTATGTGCTGCGTGACAAGGAGTTCGTGCTCAACCTGATCGACAGGGCAAAGGCGGCGAAATGCTCGGCGCTCGTGCTGACGCTCGACCTGCAGATTCTCGGTCAGCGCCACAAGGACATCCGCAATGGGCTTTCGGCGCCACCCAAGCTGACGCTGACGAACATCGTCGACATGGCCATCCGCCCGCACTGGTGCGCCGCCATGGCCGGCACGAAGCGGCGGACCTTCCGCAACATTGTCGGCCACGCCAAGGGTGTCGGCAACATGGCCTCGCTGGCATCGTGGACGACGGAGCAGTTCGACCCGCATCTGTCGTGGAAGGACGTCGCCTGGATCAAGGAGCGCTGGGGCGGCAAGCTGATCCTCAAGGGCATTCTCGACAAGGAGGACGCGCTGATGGCGGCCAAGACCGGCGCCGACGCGATCATCGTTTCCAACCATGGCGGGCGCCAGCTCGATGGTGCGTCGTCGTCGATCGGCGTGCTGGAAGAGATTGCCGACGCGGTTGGCGACACGATCGAAGTGCATATGGATGGCGGCATCCGCTCCGGGCAGGATGTCCTGAAGGCGCTTTGCCTAGGTGCCAAGGGAACCTATATCGGCCGGCCATTTCTTTATGGCCTGGGGGCGCTTGGCAAGGAAGGGGTTACCAAGGCGTTGGAAATCATCCGCAAGGAGATGGACATCACGCTGGCGCTGTGCGGAAAGCGTCTTGTCACCGACATGGGCAAGGACCAGCTCCGGCGCTAAGCCCGTGACCGCGCGACCACGGAGACACCGAAAAATTGGCAGAACCCGGCATCCATTTTCTCGACGCGCATGGGCCGGAAGGTGTGCGTCTTTACGCGATCGGCGATGTCCACGGCCGGCTCGACCTGCTGGCCGCCATGCATCGGCGCATCAGGACCGAGATCGAGCAGGAGGCGCCTGCCGACTGGCGCGTCATCCATCTTGGCGACTATGTCGACCGCGGGCCGGACTCGAAGGGCGTCATCGATTTCCTGATCGAAGCGCAAGAGCGCGACCCTCGTCACCTGATGCTGGCCGGCAACCACGACATCGGTTTTCTCGACTTTCTCAAGACCCCTGACCCGGAAGGGCTTTTCATCCGGTTCGGCGGCATCCAGACGGCACACTCTTACGGCGTGGCGATCAGTGAAGGCACAAGCATGTGGTTCGGCAAGGCCGAATCGGCCGTGCGCAAAGGACATCAGGCCCTGGTCGAGGCCGTGCCGCAAAGCCACATCGACTTCCTGCGATCGCTGCCGTTCTCCGCGACTTTCGGGGACTTCTTCTTCTGTCATGCCGGCATCAGGCCGGGCAATCCTCTGGAGAAGCAAAGCCCGCAGGACCTGATCTGGATCCGCGACGTCTTCCACAACCACCCCGACCTCTATCCGAAGATCGTGGTGCACGGCCACACGCCGGTGCCGGAGGCGGAAGTGATGGCCAACCGCGTCAATGTCGACACGCTTGCCTGGCAATCAGGCATGCTGAGCGCGCTCGTCGTCGACGGCGCGGACAAACGCATCCTGACAATGACGATCAAGGAAGCTTGAGCGTCGCGCGTCGGAGGACGCGAAAGGCGCTTTCCGCCTTTAGCGCAGCGAGGCGGTGACGCCGTAACCGTCGACGGCGTTGTGGTTGTTGGCTGCGTCGGCGGCATAGATGCCGAGACCGCACAGCACGATGGCGGACAACATGGCAAAGGACAGAAGCGCTGCTTTCACGGAGGTCATCTCTTGTTGAGCTTTCTGCATCTGTGCACCAGGCGGTTACCAATGCGTTGAAACGGAGAATTCGCTTCAAAGTTTCGACGATTTTGCGCTTCTAGGCATGTTCTGTATCAACGGTGTGTCGCGCGGGTCACACAAAAGGTTCATAGCCGTTGCACAGAAGATGCAGAGCGCGCGCCTTCTAGGATGGCGGGCGGACACAAGCCAAGAATGAAACGGTTTTCCCCAGGCGGTTTCACCGCCGCGTGCCAATTATGTCACGCTGGAGGGTACGGAGAGGCCAACACTCAGATGGTCGCTACCCAGGCACGGGCAATGGCGAGGCCAGCGGCATCCGCATCGGGCCCGTTGCGGGCCATTTCGCCATCGAGCTTGCCGGCCCAGTCGGGATGGCGAGCGGCGATGGTCGGGGCAAACGACGTGCTCCAGTCCTCGACCATCGGCCGGTCGGCCTCGAAATGGAACTGGAAGCCGTAGACGGCGCGGCCGACGCGAAATGCCTGGTTCTCGGCGACATCGTTGCCGGCAAGCCGCACGGCGGCCTCAGGCAGCACGAAGGTGTCGTCATGCCACTGGAAGATCGGGAATTTCTCCGGCAGCGCGCCCAGCACCGGATCGCCCTTGGCGTCCGCCGTCAGCGATACGCCGTGCCAGCCGAACTCATTGGCGCCGCCGATGCGGTTTTCGCCGCCGAAGGCACGGGCGACGAGTTGGCTGCCCAGGCAGATGCCGAGCACGGCGCGATCCTTGTCGGCAAAGTCGCGGGTCAGTTCGAGCAGTGCCGGGAAATAGGGGTACTCATCGTCGGCCAGCGCGTTCTGGCCGCCGCCGAGCACGATCATGGCATCATGCCCGGCCGCGTCATCCGGCAGGGGATCGCCTTTGTAAGGGAGACGCAGGTCGAGATCGGCACCCGCTTCCGCAAGTGCTGCGCCGACCTGGCCGAGGCCGGTATTGTCGTAGTTCTGCACCACCAGCACCCGCATCACAAAACCCTGCTGACATGAAAAGATGCGAGGAGCGATATCATGCCGCTCGCATTGCAGCCAAGATGCGTGTCCGGAGAGAAAACTATGCCACTGCAGAACCGGGTCGATCCGTTCGGTACCATCCACGCTGTGCCCGATCGCGGCATGTTCACCGGCAATCGCGGCATCATCCACGATCCCGAGACCAAGACGCTCAAGAAGAAGCGCTGGGCGCTTCCGGCCTGGATCATCTGCGTCCGCCAATTCCGCGATGTGCGGCGCGAACCGATGGGCCGCAACCGGAAGGGCGGCAAAGCGGGCTGGACAGAACTGTTCTTCCTCGACGAGGTGACGGCATTGGCGGCCGGGCATCGCCCCTGCTTCTTTTGCCAGCGCGAACGGGCCAGGGATTTCGTCGGCCGCTTCGGCGACGCGTTCGGCATTGCCGAACCGCGCGCGCCGATGGTCGACAAGCGGCTGCACAAGGAGCGGCTGGCCTCGGGCGGCAGGCCGCCAGGGATTGCTGTTGAAGACCTTGCCGGCCTG
This sequence comes from Mesorhizobium sp. M7A.F.Ca.CA.004.12.1.1, assembly GCF_003997835.1. NCBI lineage: Bacteria > Pseudomonadati > Pseudomonadota > Alphaproteobacteria > Hyphomicrobiales > Phyllobacteriaceae > Mesorhizobium > Mesorhizobium sp. M7A.F.Ca.CA.004.12.1.1. The sequence goes on along the minus strand of NZ_RZRK01000081.1, from coordinate 7,881 downwards.
CCGGACGGCGCCATGGTTGCGGATGGTCGCACTGTTTATGCCCTGCGTAGGGGCAAGACGCTGCGCTGGTCGTTTGCGGGATATGGCCCACCCGCAGATTTCGGCCTGCTCAAAGGCAGGACGCTGTCGCTGCTGACGCCGGCCACGACGCTCGCCGTGCTGCGGCGTGGCTTTCGGCCGGTGTGGCATCCTACCGCCGAGGCTTGACGCCGGCGGCCGGCTCGCTCATTCCTCGGCGATGCGCGCCAATTACAAGATGCAACGTCTGTTCGTGCCCGACGATCTCGCGCCGGATGTCGAGTTCGACGCTGGCCAACAGCAGAGCCACTATCTCCTGCATGTGCTGCGGCTTGGCGAAGGCGCCGAAATCCTGGTGTTCAATGGCCGCGACGGGGAGTGGTCAGCGGCCATATCAGCGAAGACGAAAAGGGCGGTGCGGCTGAAGGTGTCAGCGCTGCAGCGGCCGCAGCCGCCGCTGCCCGATCTCGTCTACTGCTTTGCGCCGTTGAAGCAGGGCCGGCTCGACTATCTCGTGCAGAAGGCGGTCGAGATGGGCGCCGGCATCCTGCAGCCGGTCATCACCCAGCACACGCAAGTGGCCAAGCCGTCGATCGATCGCCTGCGCGCCAATGTCGTCGAAGCCGCCGAACAATGCGGCATCCTGGCCGTGCCTCAGGTGCACGAAGCCGAAAAATTCGACCGTTTGCTGACCGGCTGGGACACTGAGCGACGGCTGATCTTCTGCGATGAGGATGCTTCGACCAACAATCCGCTGGCCGCGCTGCAGGCGGTCAAGGAAAAGAAGCTTGCGCTGCTGGTCGGGCCGGAGGGCGGCTTTTCCGACGACGAGCGCAAGATGCTGCGCGCCCTGCCCTTCGTCACCGCCATTCCGCTCGGCCCGCGCATCCTGCGCGCCGACACGGCGGCGGTGGCCGCGCTCGCGGTGATGCAGGCAACTGTCGGAGACTGGTGAGACGTCATCCCTTGCAAGGGACGCAGAGTTCCAGCAACGTTCAATTCCTGTTGACCTGTGGCTCAGGATTTTTCGCTTGATCGTCTGCTGACATTTCGTCCATTTACCGCCGGCGGTCATCCGGCCGCCTCTGAGGGTACCATCATGGCGCGCGATACGACCGATTTCCGCCCGATCGAAGGTGTCGACGAACTCGTCGAGCATCTGGCCGAAGGCAACAAGCCGCGCGACAAATGGCGCATCGGCACCGAGCACGAGAAATTCCCCTTCTATGTCGACGGCAATGCACCGGTCCCCTATGGCGGCGAGCGCGGCATCCGCGCCATTCTCGAAGGCATGCAGTCAAAGCTCGGCTGGGATCCGATCGTCGATGACGGCCGCATCATCGGCCTGGTCGAGCCGACCGGTCAGGGTGCGATTTCGCTGGAACCCGGCGGCCAGTTCGAGCTTTCCGGCGCACCGCTGGAAACGATCCACCAGACCTGCCGCGAGGGCAACGCCCATCTGGCGCAGGTGCGCGAGATCGCCGAGCCGATGGGCATCCGTTTCCTCGGCCTCGGCGGCAGCCCGAAATGGTCGCTGGCCGAGACGCCGAAAATGCCGAAATCGCGCTATGAGATCATGACGCGCTACATGCCCAAGGTCGGCACCAAGGGCCTCGACATGATGTACCGCACCTGCACGATCCAGGTGAATCTCGACTTCGAGAGCGAGGCCGACATGCGCCGCAAGATGCAGGTGTCGTTGAAGCTGCAGCCGCTGTCGACGGCATTGTTCGCCAATTCGCCTTTCACCGAAAGCCACCCGAACGGCTTGCAGAGCTGGCGCGGCGATATCTGGCGCGACACCGACAACCAGCGCTCGGGCCTGCTCGAATTCTGCTTCTCGCCCGATTTCGGTTTCGCCGACTATGTCGAATGGGCGCTCGACGTGCCGATGTATTTCGTCATCCGCGACGGCCGCTATCACGACATGACGCACGTCACCTTCCGTCAGTTCATGGCCGGTGCCGCGCGCAATCAGGTGCCGGACGGGCTGCCGACAATGGGCGACTGGGCGAACCATCTGTCGACGCTGTTCCCGGACGTGCGGCTGAAGCGCTTCCTTGAGATGCGCGGCGCCGATGGCGGGCCATGGCGGCGCATCTGCGCGCTGCCTGCGTTCTGGGTCGGGCTGCTCTATGATGAAGCCGCACTCGATGCCGCCGAGGCGTTGACGTCGAGCTGGACGTATGAAGAAACGCTGGCGATGCGCAACGCCGTGCCGGAACAAGGCATTTCCGCACCGTTCCGCAACACCACGCTGCGCGAGATCGCGCGTGACGTGATGGTCATTTCCCGCATGGGCCTGAAGAACCGTGGCAAGAAGAACCGCGACGGTTATGACGAGACCTCGTTCCTCAACACGCTCGACGAGGTCGTGGCGCGCGGCACAACCAGCGCCGAGGAGATGCTGTCGGCCTACCACACGCGCTGGGGCGGCTCGATCGAGCCGGTTTTCATGGAATACGCCTATTAACCCTCGGATCTGGCAAAGCTGACCGGCCGGCAAAAGTCGCTTCAATCGGAAGTGGAAACAAACTAGGGTTCTTCGGCGAGGATTTCCGGAGGAGAGACCAATGCCTTCCTTGTTCGACATGCTGACACAGGCCCAGAACGGCAACGGCATGCAGGCCCTTGCCCAGCAATACGGGCTTTCGATGCAGCAGACGCAAGCCGCGGTCGCCGCATTGCTGCCGGCCTTTTCGCAGGGGCTGCAGCGCAACACAGCCGACCCTTACGGGCTCGGCGCCTTCATGACGGCGATGGCCAGCGGCCAGCACGCCAAGTATTTCGAGGACGCAACCCGGGCCTTCTCACCGCAAGGCGTCGATGAGGGCAACGGCATTCTCGGGCACCTGTTCGGCTCGAAAGACCTGTCGCGCGCCGTGGCCAGCCAGGCGGCGCAAGCCAGCGGCGTCAATCAGCAGATCCTGCAGCAGATGCTGCCGGCGATCGCCTCGATGGTCATGGGCGGGCTGTTCAAGCAGACGACAAATCAGATGCAGGCCGCCGGCGGTTTTGGCGGCGGCAACAATCCGCTCGGCGAGATCATCGAGCAGATGATGCGGCAAGGCGGCGGCATGCAGGCCCCGGCGCCGCAGCCGCGCCAAGCGCCGCCACCCCAGAACCCGATGGACAACCCGCTCGGCAAGGTGTTGCAGGACATGTTCGGCGGCGGTGCGGCTCAGCCACAGCCGCAAAGCCAGCCGCAGCCGCAGCCCAATCCCTACGGCGACAATCCACTCGGCAAGGTGCTGCAGGACATGTTCGGCGGTGGCGCGCCTCAGCCGCAGCCGCAAGGGCGGGCGCAGCCGCAGCCTCAGCAGACACAAAGCCCCTACGGAGACAATCCGCTGGGGAAAATCTTCGAGGAGATGCTGCGGCAAGGTGGCGGTGGCTTAGGCGGCATCCCTGGCGGACAGCCGGCGCCGCAACAGCCTCAAGCGCCCCCACAGCAGCGTCAGGCACCGCAGCCACAGGCCAATCCGAGCGGCAGGCCGAAAAACCCGTTCGACGACCTGTTCGGCAAGATGTTCGAGACCGGCGCCCAGCAGCGTGACGACTACCAGAAGGGCGTGGAGACGATCTTCGACCAGTTCAAGCGCGATATGGATCGGCGGTAAGACATGATGGACAGACTTGAATATCCGGTCGTCATTGCGCCACTTTCTGCAGAGGATGGAGCCTGATCTGCCAGGCTGCGTGAGTGATGGCGACACTCCTGAAGAGGCCATCGCCAATGTCCAGGACGCCATAGCAGCCTGGATAGAGGCCGCGCATGAGCTCGGCAGATCGATACCAAGGCCATCGCGAAAGCTGGCATTCGCCTGACAGCCAAAGGAAAAGCCCGGTCCTGGGAGGACCGGGCAGAGTGCAGGCGGGCCGGGGGGATCCGGCAGGGAGTGGGAGCCTGCATACTCGTCAGTCGCGTCGAACCCCGAAAAGGTTCGCGGCAACCTAAACAACAAGCATCAGATCAGGCCACCTTGCGGGCGATGTCCTCGATCGTTTCGATGCGATCGCTGGCGATTTCGCGCAGCATCGCCGTCGGGTCGCGGCCAAACGGCACGTCGATGGCGACGTGCAGGTCGCCGCGCGTCAGGCCGATATCGGCGAGTTCGGCGTCCGACATCTCGCCAAGACGATAGAAGGCGCGGCGATTTTTCCAGGCGCGGTAGATGTTGGAGACAGTGTTGGCCACGCGAGTCGCAACGGCCGGACGCGAGGTGATGCGCGAGGTCTCGGTGGCGAAATCAAACGTGGTCATTGTCGGTCTCCTTCAGACTCGAACTGACAAAACCAGGCGATCGGCGCTGGCGACAGCGGCCGTTCCGGCTTCGATTCACATGCCTTCATGTGGACAATGCCAATTTGCCATCGGCCGATTGATTAATCCAACGAATGTTTCTAATCTTTACCATCAACACCAGTGATGGATCATGTCGATGAAATCGCCGCTCGATCTCGATCAGTTGCAAACTTTCATCTCGATTGCCGACACCGGCAGCTTCACCAGAGCGGCCGAAGAGGTGCACCGGACCCAGTCGGCGGTGTCGATGCAGATGCGCCGGCTGGAGGAGCGGCTCGGCAAGCCGCTGTTCGAAAAGGACGGGCGCACCAACAGGCTGACCGAGGAAGGCGACAAGCTGCTTTCCTATGCGCGGCGGCTGCTCTATCTCAACCGTGAGACGCTGGCTGCCTTCGACGACCGGCGGCTCGAAGGCACGATCCGCATCGGCACGCCCGACGACTATGCCGACCGTTTCCTGCCCGAGATCATGGCGCGGTTCACGCGCTCCAATCCGCGCGTCGAACTGACCGTCATCTGCGAGCCGACACCGGGGCTGGTCGAGCATATCAAGCGCGGCAATCTCGACCTCGCGCTGGTGACTCACAACGACGTACGCGGCCAGTCGGAGGTGGTGCGGCGCGAACCGCTGCTGTGGGTCACCTCGGCCAACCATGCGACGCATGAGCAGGAAACGCTGCCGATGGCCTTCGGCCGGCCGAACTGCATCTGGCGGCGCGCCGCCGTCGATGTGCTCGACCAGCAGAACCGCGACTGTCGCATCCTGTTCACCAGTTTCTCGGCCACCGTCATCACCGCCGCGGTGCTTTCGGGCCTCGCGATCTCGGTGCTGCCGGAATGTGCGCTACGGCCCGGCATGCGGGTGCTGGGCGAAGCCGACGGCTTCGGCGCCCTGCCCGATTGCCGCATCGGCATCATGCGCGGCCAGACGTCGCGGCCGGAGATCGTCGATGCGCTCGCCCGCCATATTTCGGAAAGCCTGGACAACATCTCCGTGCCGGTCGGTGAAGATCCCGGGACATTCGATTTCGCGGCACTCGCCTTCACCAAGCTGCGGCGAACCAAGCCGAACCAGATTCTGCCCGGCTGGTAGGCGGGGTCAGGTATGCGGGTTATGAACGGCTGGCCCGACGCAACCGCCTTGACGCGGGCGCCCAACCGTTCCCCAATCGACCGATGAGCGAAGCAGCATCCGAATCACGCACCAACGCCGCCGAATATACGGTGAGCGAGATTTCCGGCGCGCTGAAGCGCACGGTCGAGGACGTTTTCGGCAATGTGCGGGTGCGCGGCGAAATATCAGGCTATCGCGGGCCGCATTCGTCCGGTCATGCTTATTTCGCGCTGAAGGACGACCGTGCCCGTCTCGACGCCGTGGTCTGGAAAGGCACGATGAGCCGGCTGAAATTCCGCCCCGAGGAGGGGATGGAGGTGATCGCCACCGGCAAGCTCACCACTTATCCCGGCAAGTCCAACTACCAGATCGTCATCGACAATCTGGAGCCTGCCGGCGCCGGCGCCCTGATGGCTCTGCTGGAGGAGCGCAAGCGGCGGCTACAGGCCGAGGGGCTGTTCGATGCCGGTCGCAAGCGGTTGCTGCCATTCATGCCGCGCGTCATCGGCGTCGTCACCTCGCCGACAGGGTCCGTCATCCGCGACATCATCCACCGCATCAAGGACCGCTTTCCGCTGCACATCCTGGTCTGGCCGGTGCGTGTTCAAGGCGAGACGTCAGGCGCGGAAGTGACTGCCGCGGTCAACGGCTTCAACGCGCTGGCCTGGGACGGCGCCATTCAGCGCCCCGATCTGCTGATCGTGGCGCGCGGCGGCGGCAGCCTCGAAGACCTCTGGGGCTTCAACGACGAGGCGCTCGCCCGCGCCGTTGCCGCTTCCGGCATTCCGGTGATCTCGGCTGTCGGCCACGAGACCGACTGGACGCTGATCGACCTCGTTGCCGATGTGCGGGCGCCGACGCCGACGGGTGCGGCCGAAATCGCCGTGCCGGTGAAGGCGGACCTCGAAGCGACGCTTGCCAGCCTCGGAGCGCGGCTGAAAGCGGCGGTCCTGCGCAATTTCGAACGCAAGCGGCAGGCCGTCCGTGCCGCCGCCCGGGCTCTGCCCTCGCCCGATCAATTGCTGGCGCTGCCGCGCCGGCGCCTCGATGAGGCGACATCCAGGCTCGGCCGGGGCCTGTTGGTCTCCACCGAACGCAAGCGTGCAAGGTTTTTTGCCGTAAAGCTGACACCGGCAATGCTGTCGCAGCGCATTGCCGAGGCGCGGCGCACCAACGAACGCAATCTTTTGCGAGCACAAGGGGCACTGCGCGCGTTGGCAAGAGCCCGGCGTGCGGAGCTTAACCGAGCGGCCGATCAATTGCCAAAATGTGCCAGGGCATCGCTGCAGCGGCACAAGCAGCAACTGGGCATGCTGCAAGGCCGCATCACGATCGAGCCGACGGCACGGCGGCAACGCGTGCAGAGGGATTTGCTGACAGCTTTGACGAGACGCGGCACGCAAGCAGTGGTGCTCAGGCTGGAGCGCCTGCGCGGCCGCGTCGTCCAGGCCGACAGGTTGATGGCGTCGCTGTCGCACAAGGCCGTCCTGGCGCGCGGCTTTGCGCTGGTGAGGGATGCGGATGGCGCGGTGATCAAGCAGGCTGCCGAGGTGGCGTCGGGAATGGCGCTTTCGCTCGAGTTCGCCGACGGCATCGCCGATGCGGTGGCGATCACCGGCACGGCAAAACCGAAAGCCGTGGCCAAGCCGGCGGCCAAGGCCAAGGAGCCGGGCAATCAGGGATCCCTGTTCTGAGACCATGACCGACAATCCGCATCATCTGACAACACCCTCGGGCAAACCGCGCGCGCGAAATTTCGGCATCGGCTTCGATGGGCGGCCCGGACCGTTTAACGCGATCACCGATGTGCCCGGCGTGACGGTCGGCTATGCGACGCTGATTTCGGGCGATGGCGCGCTTGTCGTCGGCGAGGGACCGGTGCGCACCGGCGTGACCGCGATCCTGCCCAGGCCGCTCGCCGACCTCGCCACGCCGGTCTTCGCCGGCATTTTCAGCCAGAACGGAAACGGCGAACTGACCGGCTCGCACATCGTCGAGGAAACCGGCGCTTTCAACTTCCCGATCACCATCACCAACACGCATTCCTGCGGTGTTTCCCGCGACGGCACGCTGCGCTGGATGCAAAGCGTGCTGCCGGCAGCGCTCGACAGCGGCTGGGGGCTGCCGGTGGCGGCGGAGACCTATGACGGCTTCCTCAACGACATCAACGGCCACCATTTGACGTCAGAGCATGTTGCGCAGGCTCTCGACGGTGCCGCCGGCGGGCCTATCGAGGAAGGCAGCGTCGGCGGCGGCACCGGCATGATCACCTTCGGCTTCAAGGCCGGCTCCGGCACGGCGTCGCGCATCGTCGAATGGCAAGGCCGTGCCTACACCGTCGGCGCCTTCGTGCAGTCTAATTTTGGAAAACGGCGCAATATCACCATTCGCGGCCTGAGCGCCGGGCCGGAGCTTCTCGAACCGGCGGTCCGCGAAGGCACAC
>NZ_RZRK01000819.1:0-2686 GCF_003997835.1 Mesorhizobium sp. M7A.F.Ca.CA.004.12.1.1 | reverse complement strand
GTAGAATTCGGTCGCCATGCCGGGCAGCTTCAACTCGCCATGCAGCGGTTTGTCCGAAACGCACAGCAGCGTGCCGTAGGGAACGCGAAAGCGGAAGCCATTGGCGGCGATGGTCGCCGATTCCATGTCGAGTGCGATGGCGCGAGATTGCGACAGACGCTGTACCGGGCCACGCTGGTCGCGCAGTTCCCAGTTGCGATTGTCGATGGTGGCGACGGTGCCGGTGCGCATGATGCGCTTTAGGTCGTAGCCGGAAAGGCCGGTGACTTCGGCGACGGCTTCCTGCAACGCCACCTGGATTTCGGCCAGCGGCGGGATCGGCACCCAGACCGGAAGATCGTCGTCCAGCACATGGTCCTCGCGCACATAGGCATGCGCCAGCACATAGTCGCCCAGCGCCTGGGTGTTGCGCAGGCCGGCGCAGTGGCCGAGCATCACCCAGGCATGCGGCCTCAGCACCGCGATATGGTCGGTGATGGTCTTGGCGTTGGAGGGCCCGACGCCGATATTGACCATGGTGATGCCGCCATGTCCCGATTTCTTCAGGTGATAGGCCGGCATCTGCGGCAGGCGCGGCGGTGCAACGCCTTCGCTGGGCGCGCTTTGCCCGCTCTTGGTGATGACATTGCCCGGCTCGACGAACTCCGTGTATCCGCCGCCGCCATTGGCCATCAGGTTGCGGGCGCGGGCGACGAACTCGTCGATGTAGAACTGATAATTGGTGAACAGCACGAAGTTCTGGAACTGCTGCGGCGTGGTTGCCGTATAGTGCGACAGCCGGTGCAGCGAATAATCGATGCGCTGCGCCGTGAAGGGCGCCAGAGGCCTCGGCTCGCCAAAGGCGACTTCGAAGGTGCCGTTGGCGATCTGGTCGTCGGTGCCGTCGAGATCCGGCACGTCGAACAGATCGCGGATCGGCCGCTTGATGCGCTCTGCCGTCGCGCCGTCGACATGGGTGCCTTCAAGGAAGGCGAAATGCAGCGGGATGGGTGTGGTCGATTCCGACACCGTGACCGCAACCCCATGATTGCGCATGATCAGGCGCAACTGCTCGACGAGGTAGCTTTCGAACAGGCCCGGCTGGGTGATGGTGGTGGAAAAATGCCCAGGCGTCGGCATATGGCCATAGGCCTGGCGCGAGTCGATCTGGGTGAACGAGTTGGTGGTGACACCGATCTCCGGATAAAAGGCCCGGTAGCGCTTGCCATTGTCGCCGCCTGCTGCCGCCAGCTCTGCAAAGGAGTCGCGCAGGAATTTGGTATTGCGGTCGTAAAGCGCCTGCAGTGCCTTGACTGCTTTTTCGGCGCTATCAAAGCTTTGCCGGCCAAAAGGCTCCGGCATGACGACAGATTCGATGGCTTGTGGGTAGATTCGCTTTTCCATGGCTCAATATAGAGACTTGGATCGGCACTTGGGAGGGGTGTCGCGACCGAAGGCGGCCAAAGCGCCGTTTTTCTTCAACCGCGCTGCAGGCTGACCAGGAGCACAAAGCCGACGCCGGACTTCTTCAGGGCTGGTGCGTCGATCGTCGAGCCGGCGTCAGTGCGCATCATCGGCACGGCCAGAACCGGAGCGGCCAGCACCGTCAGGATAAGCGCCGCCCGCGGCAGAAGCCGAAGGGTCTTGAGAGTGTTGGCGGCGATGCGGTTCATGGCGTTCAGCTTTTCTTTCGAGGTCTTGGTTTCTTTGGTCAGTTGCGAAGATGGGTGGGGCAGGCGAGGCGGCAGGTTCTGGAACTGGCTTCGTCCCAGGCGCGGGCCGGACGGCCCGCTTCGGCGACGAGGATGGCGAAGAACATTCCAAACAGGCTCACCAGCAGGCAGACGATGGTGAAGCGGCGAGCAAGCATTGGGTCGGTCTCCTTCAACACGCCGGAGAATGCCCTGATGCAACTGAACCGGCTCTGATGCCGGCGTTCATCTGCCGTTCAAGATGACTGACGGGTTTCGACGGCGCCGGCGTCGGTTTGGATAGCCGCCGGTGGGTATCGAGCATCATCGGCGCAGGATGTGTCGACAAACGAAAACGGGGCCCGTCGAGGCCCCGTCATCATGTCGCAAGGATGCGCTCGATCAGAGCTTGTGCCAGGTCTGGCTCTTGCAGATCAGTCCGCCGAGCACGCAGCCGCTCATCTTGAGAGAGCTGCCCGACAATGTCGCCTTGCCCGAATAGGTCTTGTCGTTTGCCGGATCGGTGATGTTGCCGGCATATTTGTTGTCGCCTGTCGCCTTGAGCGAGCCGATGGTCTTGCCGGCATATTTCCCGGACTTGAGCGTGATGGAAAACGAGCCGCCGCCGGCGATGGCCGCGGTTTCGCCGGCCTGCGTCTTCCAATTGCCTTCGATCGGATCGGCCCATGCTGCACTCGCCACGATCAATGTGGCCGCAAGGGCCAGGCTCAGTTTTCGAAACATGTCTTCCTCCCTGTGGATGTCCGGCCGGATGCTCCGCCTCGCCGGTCTGCCGCTTACGCAAACGTAAGCTAATCCAGCTCCCGGCAAAACAAAAGCGGTGCCGTAGCGGAAGACTTTGGGATTTTGCAGCCGCCTGAAAGCGCCTCCTCGACGATGAAATGAAACGATCGGCGCATCGCCTTTGTCTGCCGTGGTTAGCGAAGTCTTGCCCCCGCGCGAGAAAACTTTCGTCAAATTTGAGGCAAGCAGGCTGAATTGCTGGGTTTGTATCC
>NZ_RZRK01000818.1:0-2694 GCF_003997835.1 Mesorhizobium sp. M7A.F.Ca.CA.004.12.1.1 | reverse complement strand
GCCTTGCACTCCTCGGCGGTCACATTGCGGGTGCGCACGGTGAGATCGCCGCCCGCCGGCATTGCGTCGCGCGCGTTGACCGCAAGGTTGACGACCACCTGCTCGAACTGCCCGATATCGACCTTGACCGGCCACAGGTCGCGGCCATGGTCGACCTTCAGCTTGATGTCGTTGCCGACCAGGCGGGCGAGCAGCATCCTGAGATCGGCGAGCACGTCGGTCAGGTTGAGCACTTCCGGCCGCAATGTCTGCTTGCGTGAGAAGGCCAGAAGCTGCCGCACCAGCGAAGCCGCCCGGTTGGCGTTCTGCTTGATGTTCATGATGTCGGGGAAGGAGGGGTCCGACGGACGGTGGTTGGTCAACAAAAGGTCGGACGCCATGATGATGGCGGTCAGCACATTGTTGAAATCATGCGCGATGCCGCCGGCAAGCTGGCCGACCGCCTGCATCTTCTGGCTCTGCGCCATCTGCCCTTCGAGCGCCTTCTGCTCCGTCGTCTCGACGGCGTAGACGATGGCCGACTCCTCGGCGCCCTCGCCACCGGTGCCGTCGGCGACGGCGTTGACGTAGAAGCGGATGTGCCGTTCGTCGTTGCCGGGCAAAAGCGTGTCGATCGGCTCGATGTCGGCCTGCCGCTGCTGCGCTTTCTCGAAGGCAGCCGCGAAGGCCGGCCGGTCGCGTTCGTGGATCACCGTGTCGAGCCTTACGCGACGGTCGACGGCGTCGCGATCGACGACAGACGAAAACAGCGACAGGAACGGCGCATTGGTGCGCAGGATGCGCCCATTGTGGTCGACGCCGGCGATCGCCATCGGTGTCGAGTTGAAGAAGCGGGTGAAGCGCACTTCCGAAGCCCGCAAATCGGCAGAGGCATCCTCGCCTTGCGTGCGGTTGAGCACGATCGTGCGTGTCGGCCCGTTCAATCCTTCGCGGCTGGCCGAAACACGGTGCATGAAGCGCACCGGCAGCGCTTCGCCCGTCGTGGTCGTCAGGTCGAGATCGATCACCGCGTTGCGTGTGGTGCCGGGGTCGGCCTTGACCGAGCGGACCAGCGCCATGCCGTCGCCGGCCACGATCTCCGACAGAGACACGGCGCCGGGCGTGAAGCTGGTGAGGTCGATGCCCAGCCATTCGGCGAGCGTGGCGTTGATATAGGTGACGCGGCCCTCCTGGTCGGCCGAAAAGAAGCCGGCCGGCGCGTGGTCGAGGTGATCGATCGCCTTCTGCAGGTCGAGGAAGAAGCGCTCCTGCTCGGCCCGCTCCTGCGAGATGTCGGCAAGCTGCCAGGCCAGCATCGGCAGCCGCTGGCCTGGAACGCTGAAGGCGCGGGCGCGGGCCCGGTACCAGCGGGCGCCAGGCTCGGCACCGGGCCGAATGGACTGTGCGAGCCTAAACTCGCCGTCGCCCGACTGGCCGTCGCGCAGGCCGGACGCCAGGCGATAGATCGTCACCGAGGCTTCGGGGACATCCGAGAGCAATCCCTCGACGGTCTTCAGGTCGGCAGCGGACGATGCTCCGGTCATATCCGCATAGGCGCGATTGGCGTAGACGACGCGGCCCTTGGTGTCGGTGACGAGAAGCCCCTGCGACATCGAATCGACGAAGGATTTCGACAGTTCGTCGCCTGTCGAGCGTGGCGTGACCTGCACGAAGCCGATCGCCGTCGCGAACAGGAAGCCGACGCCGATCATCGCCAGCACGCCGAGCATGCCGAGCAGGAAAGGATCGCCGAGGCGCTCGCGGAAAAGCCCGAAGACGATCGCCGCCCCCGTCAGAACGACGATGAAAATGATAAGCCGGGTGACCGCGCCGGGTCGCGTATTCTGGTCGACGATCGGTACCGGATAGAAATCGCCGCGCGCTTCCTTGGCCATGTGCCCCCTGCTCGTGAATTCCGGTGTTCCGACACCCGCCCCTAGCGGGTTGAATCACATTCTCCTAGTCCGGAAAAGGCCTGGGCGGCAAATGTCGGATAAAAATGATGTCTTCCGGGCTTCGGAGTTTTTCTAGCTGTTCACCGGCGTGAAACGCAACTTGCGGTGGCCCGCTGCAACGGTCTAGTGTCTCGTCACTTCCAAGGGCGATCAGGGGAACCCAATGCAATGGCTCGATAGCGTGGCAGGTCCCGGTTATGCCGCAGCATTGTTGTGGACGTTTGCAGCGCTTGTCCTGCTGGTCATCGTTCTCGTCATCATAAAGCTGGTGCGCAACCTGACATTCGGAACCTTCGTCGCCGGTGGCCGGAACCGCAAGACGCGACTGGCCGTCATGGATGCCACCGCCGTCGACAGCCATCGCAGGTTGGTGCTGATACGCCGTGACGATATCGAGCACCTGCTTCTGATCGGCGGCCCGACTGACGTCGTCGTCGAGCGCGATATCCGACTTTCGGCGCTACGCCGGCCGGCATTGACTGGAGACGGTGGCTTGCAGCCGGTCCCGGCCACCGCGGCCCCGGCAGCAACAAGGCCACGTCCGCCGCAACCCGCTCCGCCGCCGGCGAGACAGGCACCCGCTCCACAGCCGGTGAACACGACGCCCGCCCGCCCGCGTCCAACAGCGCCGCCGGCACCTGCAACGAAGCCGGCAACGCAAAGCTATCAGCCGACCAATGTCACGCCGTTGCCGGCCTACGGCTCCGCCAATGCCAACACCGCCCGGCACGCCCCGCCACCACCGCAGCCGGTGCAGGAC
>NZ_RZRK01000817.1:0-2695 GCF_003997835.1 Mesorhizobium sp. M7A.F.Ca.CA.004.12.1.1 | reverse complement strand
AGGTATCGCTGGCGATGTTGTTGATCGTGTTGCCGAGATCGGTCACGGAACCGCCAATGGTGCTGAGCGTGGTGCCGATGGCGTCGACGGCCTGGTTGGTGGCGGCGAGCTGCGAGCCGTTGATGGCGTCGGTCGACGTCGAACTGATCCGCCCCGCGGCGACATTGGTGATGGTGCGTTCCGCACCGACCGCGCCGACGCTGACCGTCGAAGTCGGAGTGGTACCCTGGAAAGCGTAGGTCGTGCCGTTGATCACGGTGCTCGGCGTGCCGACGGCGACGTCGGTGACACTGCCCGAGCCGAGCGCCACGTCGCCTGCGTTGCCAGCGGTCGAGTTTGCACCCAGCGCGAGCGCATTCGCGGCGCTGGCATTCGCTTGCATGCCGAGAGCGGTCGCCTGGAGGCCGGTAGCAAAGGCGTTCTGGCCGATCGCGGTGCTGGAGGTCGCCGTGGCGTTGGCATTCGCGCCGATGGCGGTGCTGTATTGGCCAGAGGCGTTGGAAATGTATCCCATCGCCGTTGCGTCGAGCGCCGATGCGACGGCGCCGCTGCCGAAGGCCGACGCATTGGCGTCGGATGCACTCGAATTGACACCGGCCGCGATGGCGTTCGTCCCCGTTGCGGTCGCGACGGGTCCGATCGCAACGGAGTCCGTGCCCGTCGCCGAGGAGTCCGCCGCCGTCGAGTTGGCATGGAAATACTTGATGCCGCCGCCGACATTGATGTTGTTGACGACGGCGCCGATGGCATCGACGGCCTGGTTGGTGGCGGCGAGCTGCGAGCCGTTGATGGCGTCGGTCGACGTCGAACTGATCCGACCCGCGGCGACATTGGTGATGGTGCGTTCCGCGCCGGGCGCGCCGATGCTGACCGTCGAGGTCGGGTTGGTGCCCTGGAAGGCATAGGTCGTGCCATTGACCACCCCACTGGCCGTTCCGACCGCCGTGGTGGTCACCGAGCCCGAGCCGAGCGCCACGTCGCCGGAGCTTGCCGCCGCCGTCGCGCCATCGCCAAATGCGATATTCCCGGCGAGGCCGGCGGCACCTGCCGTGGAGCCGTTGCCCAACGCCACTGAGCCTTGGCCGATCGCCTTGTTGTTGTTGCCGATGGCGACGGCACCGTTGGCCGCGTTGGCCGCGGTGGCGGTCGCCGTGCCGTCGCTGTTGGCGATGTTGTTTGCGCCGCCGGTGAAGGCGCCGGTGCCGCTGGCGAAGCTCGGATCGCCGATGGCAACCGCGCCGTCTCCATAAGCGACGTTGCCCGCACCGATGGCGACAGCCTTGCCCCCGCTTGCGTTTGCGTTGGTGCCGATGGCGACGGCGTCGACGGAGTTCGCAGTGGCCTGGAGACCGACCGCGATGGCGTTGGCTGCGGACGCCGTCACGTCCGTGCCGATGCCGATGGCGCTCTGTGCGCTGGCGCCTGCTCCAAAGGTGCGCGAGCCGACATAGATGGCGTTCAACCCGGACGCGCTCGCCGAAACGCCGACAGCGACGGCATTGGTGCCGCTGGATGCGGCGCCGATGCCAAGCGCTGTGCTGGCAATCCCGCTGGCGTTGGCGCTGACGCCGGCGGCGAGGGAATTGTCTCCCGTCGCATTCGCTCCAGACCCGAATGAGGAGGCGTTTGTGCCGCTGGCAACGGCCGTGTTGCCAACCGCTGTGCTGGCGGCGCTGCTCGCATTTGCGGTCGTGCCGATGGCGATGGAATCGTTGCCCACGGCGGTGGCCAAACGGCCGCCGGCGAACCCACGGTCGCCGCTGGCAGTGGCGTTCCCGAGGGCTGTGGAATTCGCTCCCGAAGCAACGGAGAAGGTGCCGAGGGCGGCGGAGCCGGCTCCCGTGGCCTGGGTGCTGGCGCCGATCGCGACCGCGTTGGTGTTGGTTGCGGCCGCACCGGCCCCCAGCGCCATCGAGGCCGCGCTCGAGGCCGCCGCGTTCTTGCCTAAAGCCACCGCGTTTCCTGCAGATGAAACGGATTGGCGTCCTATCGCAATGCTGTCGACCTGAGATGCCCTGACGTCCGTGCCGATGGCGATGGCGCTCTCTTCAAGGGCGCCCATTCCCGCAACAGTTCGGTTGCCAAGATTGACGGCGTTGATCGCCGTTGCGGTCGCCTGGAAGCCGATGGCGATGGCATTCTGGTTGCTTGCGACGGCGCTATTGCCTTGGGCAAGCGAATCCAGCCCGGACGCTGTTGCACCAAACCCGAGCGCGGTGGCGCGCAGTCCGGTCGCCCGGGTAACATAGCCGATCGCCGTCGAGTTCGTTCCGTCCGCACGCGCGTTCAGGCCAAAGGCGGCCGCGCCTGCGGCTGCAACCGAGTTGACGCCAATGGAGCTTGCTCCATCCGCAGTAGCTTGGGCGTTCCCGCCTAACGCGAGGGCGTTGACGCCGGTTGCCTTCGCAAAGACACCTATGCCTATGGAGTTGAGGCCATTGACACTCATCGAATAGCCGATGGCGATCGAAGCATCGCCCGTTGCGCTGTTGGAGGTGCCCAATGCCACGCTGTTCGCGCCATTCGCCTGGGTGCCGTTACCGATGGCGACGGCGTTGCCGGCTGTCGCGGTTCCGCCGCCGGCCTGATATTGCGCCTGAGCCGGCGTCGCAGCCATGCCGATCGCGAAGGCGCCCAGCATCGCGGCCGCCGCCCCCGACATCCCGCCGACGCCCAAAGTTCCCAGCCCCAGGCG
>NZ_RZRK01000816.1:0-2703 GCF_003997835.1 Mesorhizobium sp. M7A.F.Ca.CA.004.12.1.1 | reverse complement strand
TCAGCAGGGGAACCCCGACAACCACGCCAAGTGCGACGATCACCAGCGACAGCAGATCGCCGCGCTCCGGGCGTTTCTGCCGAAACAGAAGCAGCAGCGCCAGGCCAAGCAGGCCGGCAATCGCCGCCCGGGCCGACGTCAGGAATGTCGGATCGAAATCCCTGACCGCCACGCGCGTTGCCGGCAGGGAGCCGCTGAAGATCAACACGCCGATGAATCCATTCATCCAGCCGCTCGCGGTCTTGTCCATCGTATGCTCCGTTTGTCGGCTCCGTATCGCGCGGAGCCGGTGGTATCGCCAGAGACAATGCGGTACAATTATGCAAAACTGTCATGCTTGGCAGAGCAGTACGGATGGACAAACAGACCACAGGAAGCGAGAGCAGCGGAACGCTGGTCGAAGGTGTCATGGCGACGATCCGCCAGCGGATCGCGGCGCGCAGCCTGACGCCGGGAGCGCAATTGCCGTCGATCCGCGCCTTTGCCAAATCCATGCGAGTGTCCAAATCCACCGTGGTCGAAGCCTATGAGCGGCTCGCCGCCGAAGGGACGATCCGCTCGCGGCCGGGCTCCGGATTCTATGCCGCCGGATCGCTGGCGCCGCTGTCGCTGGCCGAAATCGGCCCCCGCCTCGACCGCGCGGTCGATCCACTCTGGATCTCACGCCAGTCCCTGGAGGCCGGCGACGACATGCTGAAACCCGGCTGCGGCTGGCTGCCGGCCTCGTGGATGCCGCAGGCCGGTCTGCGCCGGGCACTGCGCACGGTAGCGCGTGCCGACGATGTCGCACTGGCCGATTACGGCACGCCGCTCGGCCTGCCGCCGCTGCGGCAATTGCTGGCGCGGCGTATGGCCGGGCACGGCATCGAGGCCTCTCCCGAGCAGATCATGCTGACGGAATCAGGCACGCAGGC
This sequence comes from Mesorhizobium sp. M7A.F.Ca.CA.004.12.1.1, assembly GCF_003997835.1. NCBI lineage: Bacteria > Pseudomonadati > Pseudomonadota > Alphaproteobacteria > Hyphomicrobiales > Phyllobacteriaceae > Mesorhizobium > Mesorhizobium sp. M7A.F.Ca.CA.004.12.1.1. The sequence goes on along the minus strand of NZ_RZRK01000816.1, from coordinate 1,789 downwards.
CATCGACCTGTTGTGCCGGTTCCTGATCGAGCCCGGCGACACCGTGCTGGTCGACGACCCCTGCTACTTCAACTTCCATGCTTTGTTGCGCGCCCACCGAGCCAAGGTCGTCAGCGTTCCCTACACGCCGTCGGGGCCGGACATCGATCTGTTCGCGCAGGCGCTGGCCGAGCATCGGCCGCGCCTCTACATCACCAATTCCGCCATCCACAACCCGACCGGCGCGGTGCTGTCGCCAGTCACCGCCCATCGGCTGCTCAAGCTCGCCGACCAGTCGGAATTGACTATCGTCGAAGACGACATCTTCGCCGATTTTGAACATGCGCCCGCCCCCAGGCTGGCGGCGTTCGATGGTCTGAACCGCGTCGTCCACATCGGCAGCTTCTCCAAGACGCTGTCGGCGTCGGTTCGCTGCGGCTTCATCGCAGCCCCCCGCGACTGGATCGAGCCCCTGACCGACCTGAAGATCGCCACCACCTTTGGCGGCGGCCGGCTTGCGGCCGAATTGGTGCTGACGCTGCTCAAAGACGGCAGTTACCGGAAGCACATGGATTTGCTGCGCGCACGGCTTGCGCGCGCCACGGGCGAGACGGGCGCCCGCCTGAAGGCGATCGGCATCTCACCCTGGATCGACCAGCCGGCCGGCCTGTTCCTGTGGTGCAGTCTGCCGGATGGCGTCGATGCGGCCGAAGTGGCCCGCCGCGCTCTGGCCGACAATATCGTGCTGGCGCCCGGCAACGCATTCAGCCTGTCTGGAACGGCCAGCCGCTTCCTGCGCTTCAACGTCGCCCAATGCACGGACGAGCGGATTTTCAGGGTGATCGAGGCAGCGATGGCGCGACCAAGCTGATCCTGTTGCCTGGACAACCTCCGGCTGCTAAGGGACGGATCTGCGCGTCGAGAGAATATCCGCGCGATCCGGGATAACGACTATGGGAACCAGCAAGTCAGCAGACAAGTAGGCCGCAACAGCACTTCGTTGTTGCGGCGGCCCGTCATTTCCCATCTTCAGTGCGAACGGCAGATCGCCGCCAAATGTAGCCATTTGAGCGGATGTTCAATCATGCCTTTTCCAAAAAACCCGACATGGACCACTTCCCTGCCAGCAGCCATGGTGCTGATGGCGCCCTTCGACATCCTGGCCTCGCTGGCCATGGACATCTACCTCCCGATTGTCCCGGCGATGCCGGAGATCCTCAAGACATCGCCCGATGTCATCCAACTGACACTGAGCCTCTACATGATCTGCCTTGGGCTCGGCCAAATCGTCTTCGGCCCGATTTCCGACAGGATCGGCAGGCGTCCGGTGCTGATCGGCGGCGCGCTTTTGTTTGCAGGCGCTTCCGCCCTGCTCGCCTGCACCTCGCTGGCCATGGTGTTCGTCGCCTTGCGGGTCGTGCAGGCCATCGGTGCATCCGCCGTTCTCGTTGCGACCTTTGCAACGGTTCGCGACGTCTATGCGCAGAGGCCTGAAAGTGCCGTCATCTACGGCCTGTTCAGTTCGATGCTGGCCTTCGTGCCGGCGTTAGGGCCGATTGCCGGTGCGTTGATCGCCGACAATCTCGGCTGGCGCGCGATCTTCCTGACGCTCGGCGGTCTGGCGGTAGCCGCCACCCTCAATGCATGGCCGAGATGGCATGAAACACGACCTACCAATGGCAACGACAGGCGAATGGCGTTTCGTCCCATTCTCTCCAGCTTCGCCTTCTGGGCGTACACGCTCGGCTTCAGTGCCGCCATGGGCGCCTTCTTCGTGTTCTTTTCGACGGCGCCGCGGGTGCTCATGGAC
>NZ_RZRK01000815.1:0-2704 GCF_003997835.1 Mesorhizobium sp. M7A.F.Ca.CA.004.12.1.1 | reverse complement strand
CTGTATTCGCCGGCTGCCGTGCGTTCGGCCTCGCCGACCTCGTCCAGGATGCGGCGGCAGGCGGCAAGATAGGCCTGGCCGGCATCGGTCGGTGTCAGCCGTCGCGTCGAGCGATTCAGGAGACGTGTGTTCAGATGGCGCTCGAGATCGGAAATCTTGCGGCTGACCGTCGCCAGCGGAATGCCGAAACGGCGGCTGGCCGCGGAAAGGCTGCCGGCCTCCACCGCGGCGACAAAGAGCGACATGGCTTCGAGACGATCCATAGCTTCTTCCGGAAAATGGAAGGACAGGTTACGAATATGTCATCTCCATTTGAATGATGGAAGGCTCTATATTGTGTCTGTCGGCCTGCCCGCAGCATGGCCCACAAAGGAGTTGCCATGTCCGAAGCCCGACCGCCGCTGCCGCCGTTTACCGCCGAGACATCAGCACAGAAGGCGCGCATGGCCGAGGATGCCTGGAATTCACGCGATCCGGCGCGGGTTGCGCTCGCCTATACCAAGGACAGCCGCTGGCGCAACCGCGCCGAATTCCTGCAAGGCCGCGACGCCATCCAGGCCTTCCTGACGCGCAAATGGAGTCGCGAGCTCGACTACCGGCTGATCAAGGAGGTCTGGGCCTTCCACGGCAACCGCATCGCCGTGCGTTTCGCTTACGAATGGCGCGACGACAGCGGTTCATGGTTCCGCAGCTACGGCAACGAGAACTGGGAATTCGATGAACACGGGCTGATGCGCCTGCGCATCGCCAGCATCAACGACCTGCCGATCGGCGAGTCCGATCGTAAGTATCACTGGCCGCTCGGCCGGCGGCCGGACGACCACCCGACACTGTCGGAGCTCGGACTTTAGCATCTTGCCGCAAGGAGGCTTTCGATGAACGCGCATGCTTTCACCAGCGACGTCGCCTTCACGCCGACCGTCAAGGCAATCCAGACCCGCAAGGGCTCACGTCAGTCCTATGCCCGCGTCGAGGAGCGTGGCGGCTGGCAGGCCGGCATCACCCCGGACCTTGCCGCCTTCATCGAAATGCAGACCAGCGTCTTTCTGTCGACCGCCAATGGCGAGGGGCAGCCCTATGTCCAGCATCGCGGCGGGCCGGCCGGCTTCCTCAAGGTGCTGGATGAACATACGATCGGCTTCGCGGATTTTTCCGGCAACCGGCAGTTCATCACGCAGGGCAATCTGGCCGACAATCCAAGGGCGTTCCTGTTCCTGATCGACTATATGCACCGCCAGCGCATCAAGATCTGGGGCACGGCGCGGGTCGTCGAGAGTGACGCCGAGCTGATGGCGAAACTGATGCCGCAAGACTACAGAGCGCGCCCCGAGCAGGTCATCCTGTTCACGGTCTCGGCCTGGGATGCCAATTGCCCGCAGCACATCCCGCAACGGTTCGAGGCAGCCGACGTGGCGGCGGCACTCGGCGAGCGGGACAAGCGTATCGAACGTCTTGAGCAGGAGATCGCACGGCTCAGGGGAAATTCGGGCACGGCCGCAGGGGAATGATCAGCCGCCGGCTGCGGTTTCGGCCAGTGCGATGCCGTTGGGCGTCGGCTTGACCGGCACGATGCCGCGCGCCAGCGCCAGCAAATACTTGTTGTATTCGGTGAACAGCACGCGCAATGCCCGCGGCTTGGTCAGCCAGCCGCCATTGTCGAGGTTGGAATTGACCACCGGATAGGGCTCGAGCTTGGCGCCATGCAGCAGCCTGCCCATTTCCAGCAGGCTGCGGGGCATATGATAATTGTTGGTGACAAGGATCACCGTGCCATAGGCGTGGCTCTCGACCCATTTGGCGCTTTCCTCCGCATTGCCGATCGTATCGAGCGCGGCGCGGTCGATGTCGACGCAGCAGGAGAACAGTTTCTTGTCGCCGCCGGTCGCCGCCTGCAACTGGCGGCGGCTGGCCGAAGGATGGACGCCGCTGATCAGCAGCCGCTCGCCCTTGCCGGACGCCAGCAGATCCATCGCCGCATCGAGGCGGGACTGGCCGCCGGTCAGCACGATGATCGCGTCCGCCTTGGCCGGATTGGCAGGCGTGGTCAGGTGACTGACCTTATTGGCGAACCAGCCGAAGCCGCCGGCAAACAATGTTGCGAGGATGAGGACAGAGAGAGCGGACAGGCGCAACGCGGCTCTTAGACGGCTCACAGTGGAGCGGCCATGCGAACGGGCAACCACCACTGGCATCTGCCCAGCCGTACCGGTCGAATCCCGCGCGTCCATCGCCATATGGTTAATCCTGAAATGCGGCTTTGGGTAGGTAAAAGACGCACTTTGCGTTACGTGAATTCTCCATCCGTGATCACCCTGTCCTATCTATGTCGTTGTCCCAAAACCGGTTCCACTTTTGGGCGACATGAATTAGCCTGCATCCGGCTGGCGGACATCGATGTCGCTGAGATAGGCAACGACGGTGGCGTGGGACGTGGCAGCCGTCAGTCCGCCGATCACCAGCACCATCAACACGACACCGAGATAGCCTGCCGAACCGATGGCGAAATTGCCGAACAGGGCGGTCGCCTGGTCGGCCTGCGGCGTCGCCATATTGCGCGACGACCACCAGGAAAAGACGATGAAGACGAGCACTGCCGCGGCACCGCCGGCCGCCGCTCCCTTCATGCCGGTGACCAGGAAATGCCGGCGGAATTCGCGCGCGATGAAGCGTGCTTCGGCGCCGACGAAATGCAGCACTTCGATGA
>NZ_RZRK01000814.1:0-2706 GCF_003997835.1 Mesorhizobium sp. M7A.F.Ca.CA.004.12.1.1 | reverse complement strand
CCGGCAACATAGTCGAGCGCATCGGCCTCGCTGACATACTTGGCGGTTTTGCCGATGATTACGGCCAGTTCGACTTCCCAGTCGGTCTTCTCCGAGCCGCGCGGGATCAGCACGTCGTCATCCGGCCCGACAATGGCCGAGCTTGCCTTCATGAAGATGATCGGCTCCGGCGGCACGGTGGCGCCGGTTTCGGCGGCATGGTCGGAATAGTTGAGGCCGATGCAGATGAACTTGCCGGTGCCGGCAACGCAGGCGCCAAGGCGCGGGCTGCCGGAAACCGCCGGCAGCGACTTCGGATCGAGCTTGGCCAGTGCCGCCAGCGATGCCGGGTCGAGCGTCTTGCCGCCGATATCGGTGACGTGAGCGGAGAGATCACGGATCGTTCCATCCGCATCGAGCAGGCCGGGACGTTCGCTTCCCACCTCGCCATAGCGCAGCAGTTTCATCTAAATCCTTCTCCTGATTGCGGCCTCGTGGCCTTTTGCAAACTTTCCGCCAAGGCGATTGCGCCTTCAAGGAACCGGCGGACCGTACCCATCGACCTGACTACGGACAAGCGCGATCGCCATACAAGATAGCCGGCGCGCGGGATTTTCAGACTCTTCGATCCCCTGTCAAACGCCGGGAAAGGGCCAGATCGTCCGGCTCGGCAAGATTTCCGCAGTCAGATCGACCAGCCGCCATCGATATTGTAGGCCTGCCCTGACGTATAGGTGGCGCCGGCCAGATAGACGGCGAGATCCGCGATCTCCTCCGGCGTGCCGAGCCGGCCCATCGGCTGGCGGGCGATGAAGGCTGCGCGGGCGGCATCGTAGTCGCCTTGCGCGTGCATGCGGTCCTGCAGCGACGGGCTCTCGACCGTGCCGGGGCAGATGGCGTTGCAGCGTATACCCTTGCCGACATAGTCGGCGGCGATCGCCTTGGTCAGGCCGATGACGGCGGCCTTGGTCAGGCCATAGACGAAGCGGTTGGGCACGCCCTTGGTTGAACTGGCCAGCGAGGCCATGTTGATGATCGATCCGTCGCCGCGTTCCAGCATGCCGGGCAGCACGGCCCGGCTGGTGCGGATCATGGCGCGAACATTGAGATCCAGCGCGAAATCGAGATCGGCTTCCTTCATCTCGAGGATCGAGCCGGAATGGACGAAACCGGCGCAATTGAACAGAACGTCGACGACGCCGATCTCGGCAAAGGCGGCGTTGACGGCTTCGTCGTTGAGTACGTCCAGCTTGCGGGTCTTGATCCCCGGCGTCCTGGCGAGTTCCGCCAGCAGTGCCTCGTTGATGTCGGTGGCGTGGACGATGGCGCCAGCTTTTGCGAACGCCAGTGCGCTCGCCTTGCCGATGCCTTGCGCCGCTGCCGTGACGACAACGACCTTGCCTGCCAGATCCGACATACTGTTCTCCTCGTCCGCTGGGGATAGTCCGGGTCTACCTGCGGCTGGCCAAGGCGTCATGTGCCAGTCACGCGTGATCGTGCAGCCTGCGCCGTTGACCGTTCACTGATAAAGATGTTTTTTCTCGTTAAAGAACATCTGTCCGTGCGTCAAGCCCGAACACGATCTCGACAGCACCGGCGGGACATCAATCGCCGTAAGGCACCCAGACATTCTTGACCTCGACGGCGCGGCGCAGGAAGGCGTCGCCGGCGGCTTCGTCGGATGCCCAGTCGAGGCTGCGGCCATTGCCGCTCCAGACGCGCTTGAGGTTGCCGATGGACTCTGCCTCCGCCTTGGCGCAGGTCTCTGCGTCGGCGAACACCCAGAGCCCGTCGACATCGTCATGCTTGGCCAGCACGCCGGCAAGTTCGGCGCTGCGGCCGGTGACGATGTTGATGGCGCCTGAGGGAATGTCGGAATATTCGATGACCTGGTAGAGATCGGTGGCCAGCAGCGGGTAGCGCTCCGACGGCACCGCAACCACGGTGTTGCCCATGGCCAGCGCCGGTGCGACCAGCGAGATCAGACCGAGCAGCGGCGAGCTATCGGGGGCGACGATGCCGACGACGCCGACCGGTTCATGAAGCGCCAGCGTCACGGCACGCGCCGGCGGCTGGTGCACGCGGCCCTCGAACTTGTCGGCCAGACCGGCATAGAGGAACAGCCGTTCAATGGATTGTTCTACCTCTTCCCGCGCGGCCTTGGGCGTAGCGCCGGTCAATTCGGTGAGACGGGCGGCGAACTCGCCGGCACGGCCGGAAAGATTCTCGGCCAGATAATAGAGCACCTGGGACCTGTTATAGGCGGTCGCCTCCGGCCAGGCCTTGGCACCGCGGGCGGCAGAGACGGCATCGCGGATATCCTTGCGGCTGCCGAGCCCAACTTCGCCGGCAAGCTTGCCCTTGGCGGTGGCGATGGCGAGCGAATAATTGCCGTCCGGCCGAACCTGCTTGCCGCCGATGAACAGCTTTGCGGTGCGGTCGATTGCCGAGCCGTCGGCCTGCTCGACTGGCTGTGCGGAGGTCGTCGCCGGCTTGATGACCGGGCCGAGCGGCAGCTTTGCCGTGAGATATTCGAACATGCCCTCGCGCCCGCCCTCGCGGCCGAAACCGCTCTCGCGGTAGCCGCCGAAGCCACAGGCGGCGTCGAACATGTTGGTGCCGTTGACCCAGACCACGCCGGCCTTCAATTGCGGCGCGACGTGCAAAGCAAGGTTGACGTTCTCGCTCCACACCGAGGCGGCGAGGCCATAGCGCGTGTTGTTGGCT
>NZ_RZRK01000813.1:0-2708 GCF_003997835.1 Mesorhizobium sp. M7A.F.Ca.CA.004.12.1.1 | reverse complement strand
CACGCGAACATCTTGGCTTTGTGCCGGAACTTTCAGACATCGACACGATTGTCAGGACGGCCGCTCCTTTTTTCGGACTGAAGACCAGGCCAATGAAACTGCCGCCAGCCAGGGCGGCAACGTCGGTCGCCGCTCGACGGGTCAGAGATAGCGGGGGCGACAGCTCGCGCGCTGGCCAAACCCGCTAGGGCTGCAGATATAAGGCGAGCCGCCCGAGAACGTGCCGCCATCGCCAGGATTGAACGAGATTTTCACCGGCGCCGGCGTGCTGGCTCTGATCCGTTGCGGTGGTGCAAAGGCGTAGGCACTTTCGGTTCCTGTTGTGCTTGTCATCTGGATCGGAAGGTCGGCCCGGAGCGAGCGCACGAGAAATCCGGCCTGCACGGGCTGGCTGCGGATGGCGTGGACCACAGGCTTGACGAGGACCGAATTGGTTTCGGTCGCATCCATACTCTGACACCCTGCAACCACAGAGATCATCGCCGCGGCCGCAACGATAACCACGATATTTCTAATAGATACGATATTTTTGCTTGGGTTGACTGCACCCATCGCTGAATTGTTCATCATGTGTCCCTTGCTATCAAGTATAAGCCAAGGGCGCATCGCGACATACTATGCTTCGCCGCTCTCACGCCGCATGAGTGACCACTCGCACATCACTCGTAAATATTAGACATCACTAATTATTAAATTTCATCAAAACCGTATGGTAGGGCCCATCGTCTCGTCGTTCTGTCAGATAAAGTTGGATGCCATCAACCAGCGATCCGCGCGCCTACGGCTCCAGCCGAACTGCTTGATGTCTTACCATAAGCGATTCGCCAGATCCCTGACAGGTGCCTTGCAATTGCAGTCCGCTCTCGAAAGCGGGATTGAGTGATTTTGTTCAACTCGTCAGGATGGGTCGGCTGCGTACCTAATTTTTGGAATCGACCAGCTTGCGGGTCTCTTCGAACTGCGCGCCCTTCGGGTTACCGACTTCGAATTTCCGGTATTCGTCGGAAGCATCCTCGGGAGATCGCTTGAAACTGTACCATTCCCCATCCGGATCCTCGCGTTTCTCGATGTTCCCGCCCTGAATCCGGTGGCTGTAGCAGGTGCGTTTTTGCTTGCCGGTGTAGCCCTTCGACCGCCAGGCGAGTTCCATGCACATCTTACCGTTGCTGGTGACCAGCCATCTGCCCGCCGCGAAAGATGCCGTGTCCGGCCCGGACGTCCAGGCCTCGAGGCGTCGATTGCCCTGTGCGAAATAGGCTGCTCCGTTTTTCCACACCCATGTGCGATCGGCGTAAAGAAGCGACAGCTCGTAGGCAGTCGGAACGGTGGCGACAACCGCTTGCGCCGGTCCGCTGTCTTTGGCGGCAGCCGCGTGCGCTGTTCCCGAAAGCGCCGTCTGGCCGCAGAGAGCCAGGAGAAACATAAGCTGCGTGCAACTTGCGAACCGACGGGGTCTGTGTTGCCGACGGTCGACGCAAAGCGGCGGCAATCTGGTCAGATCTGTCGGTACAATTGGCGTGCGCATGCCTGTTTGGCCCAAGGTAGCACTATCAGCGCTCTGACAGCCTAGGAAACTATTTAACAGTCGCGAGAACGGTGATGTCAACCTTCGCCAAGCGGATAAACAACAACTATTCGAGACACACGCAGCCGCAATCGTCAAAATTAAGAATTGCGTCGTATATTCCTCCACCTCCGACAATCGCGCTCAAAAGCAACATCCGCAGACGTTAGGGAGGACGCGGTTTCAAATGACGGACGACCCGGAGTTGAATCAGGCCGAAGGTCAGCAATACCTGCAGTCAAGCGACCGGGAGATGGCTGCTAGCAGCACCCTGAGCCCCAACATGGCGATATTGCTGGGCATCCTGTTCATTGCGGTCGTGTTCAGGTTCCACAACATCACCTTGCCACTCGTCGATGCCTTCAGCTGGCGCGAGGTAAGCACGGCAATGATGGCCGACAATTTCCAGCAGCGCAGCTGGAACATCTTCTTTCCGGAGGTCAGCTGGACCGGACCCGGGCCAAGTTATCAGGGCCGCGAGTTCCAGATCGTCAGCTATCTGACCGCCCTGCTCTATCAACTCTTCGGCTGGCACGACTGGTTCGGCCGCATGGTAGCGGCCTTCTTCGGTCTGGTGACGGTGTTTTCGCTGCACAGGCTAACGGCGTTATGCTGGGACGAGACCCACGCTCACGCCGCGGCGCTTGCCTACGCGCTGATGCCGGCGGCGATCATGATCGACAGCTCGTTTCTTCCCGATCCCGCGATGCTGGCCCTGGTGACGCTCGGCGTCTGGCTGTTCGCGAAATACTGGGCCGGCGGCAGCGGCTGGCTCCTGCCGCTTGCCACGGCGAGCTTCTCGCTCGGCGTGCTGGCAAAGCCGCCGGGCCTCGCCGCCGGCGCCGTCATCTTCTACCTCATGGTTTCCTGGGTTCTTGAGAACAAGCGAAAGCAGGCGGCCAAGGTCTTCCTGTTGGGGCTTTTGAGCTTGGCCATCATCGGCGCCTATTTCAGCTGGGCCATTTATCTCGGCCGCAGCTATCCGCCGTTTCATGTCGCGGGCAGCGGCTATATCTGGGATTCCGGTTTCTGGACATTCTTCAGGAACAGCTTCTACTTCAAATCCGTATGGAACACCTCAGTCTGGTGGTTCTACGGCTATCCGTTCATGGTGCTGATCGCGATCGGCTTCTGGCTGCCGCCC
>NZ_RZRK01000812.1:0-2710 GCF_003997835.1 Mesorhizobium sp. M7A.F.Ca.CA.004.12.1.1 | reverse complement strand
ATGACCATCGTCACCCAGACGAGGACGAAGATGCCATATTCGAACGAGCCCATCCAGCGTGCCATCAGCACCTGGCTGACGAAGGCGATGACGGCGCTAACGATGCGGACCGAGAAGGCGATGACCGACATGCGGCTCGCCTCGCCGCGCTCGTCGGCGGTGAACAGCACGGCATCGATGCGGCCAAGCAACGGCCCCATGCGCAGCGCCCAACGCTGCGGCAAGAACCGCCCGGCAGTCGTGGCCGCGGAAAAGCGCACCCCGATTTCTCTCCGTTTTCCGCTTCTTTTTCAGGCGTTAGTGTAGCGGAGACACATTAAGAAAACGTGGGTGGGGAGCCCCCTTCGCCCCGTCACTATACGGGGAGAAGGTGCCGGCAGGCGGATGAGGGGCGGCGCTGGCGGTGGGAGGGTTTGCGCTGTGCGCTTGGCAAAGAACGGAGGAAATACGAGCGCAAATGATGGCGGGTTAACATTCAAGCACTTTCCCAGAAGCGCGAAACCCGCTCTAATACGCCCGTTCTGGGGAAACCATGTCACAGCTTATAATTCACGGCCATGTGACTCTGGGGGCCCGAGACAAGTTCGTTGCGCGTTGGGTTGTATGAGGATGGGACGATGAAGGCGACCGTTCCACCCTTTGCAGAGTTCTTTGTGCCGGTCTTGCGGGCATTGGACGCGCTCGGCGGCTCCGCTTCGATCGAAGAGATCGACGACAAGACGGCAGTACTGATGAACATTTCCGATGCGGCGCGGGCGGTGCTGGTTGGTGATGGTCCAAGGGCAAAGTTCGATTATCGCTGCGCCTGGGCACGAAGCTGGCTGAAGAATGCAGGCCTCACGAACAATAGCGAGCGCGGCGTGTGGGCGCTCACGGCGGAAGGCCGGGCATCGCTGTCACTTGCTCCGGAAGAAATCGTACGGCTTGTCAGGCGAGCCGACGCGGCACTACGCAAAGCGAAAACTGTCGTTGCCCCCGAGCGCGTGGAGGCCGAAGCGGAAGCAGCTGATATCGCCTTGAAGGACTGGCGGGAGCAACTGCTCGACATACTTCTGGCGCTTGATCCCGCGGCCTTTGAGCGGTTGTGCCAGAGAATTCTCCGTGAGGCCGGCTTTATCAAGGTCGAGGTGACCGGGAGGAGCGGCGATGGTGGCATCGACGGCACCGGTGTATTGCGGGTCAACCTGCTTTCGTTCCACGTGCTATTCCAGTGCAAGCGTTGGAAAGGCTCGGTGGGGTCAGGCGTCGTGCGCGACTTTCGCGGTGCAATGGTTGGTCGAGCCGATAAGGGCCTTGTCATCACCACCGGTACATTTACCGCGGATGCGCGGCGCGAGGCTGTGCGCGACGGCGCTCCTGCCATCGACCTGATCGATGGTGACGGATTATGCGATCTGCTCAAGGATCAGAAGATCGGCGTGCGAGTGAAGATGGTGGAGGAAGTGACGGTCGACGAGGCGGCATTCGCCGAGTTTTAACGACGCCAATCGCGGAACCCAGCGCCGCCCCTCATCCGCCCTTCGGGCACCTTCTCCCCGTGAACGGGGAGAAGGGAAAAAAAGCGCCGCGCCCTTACGCGAACGCCCCGTGGCAGTGCTTGTACTTCTTCCCCGAACCGCAGGGGCAGGCTTCGTTGCGGCCGACTTTGCCCCAGGTGGCCTGGTTGTTGGGGTCGCGGTCCTCGGGAGCGACGACGGCGGTTGTCTCCGGGCGGACCAGGAGGGCGGTTTCGCCGCCTTCGAAGTCGTTCTCGCCGGTGGTGCCGTCGATGTGGGTGCCGAACATGTCGGGGGCTTCCGGGGGCGGCGCTTCGGCGGCCTGGCGGACCAGTTCGACGCGCATCAGCTGCGCGGTGACGGCCTGGCGCAGATTGCCCAGCATGGCCTGGAACAGCTCGAATGCTTCGCCCTTGTACTCCTGCAGCGGATCGCGCTGGGCGTAGCCGCGGAAGCCGACGACCGAACGCAGATGGTCGAGATTGACGATGTGCTCGCGCCACAGATGATCGAGCGTCTGCAGCACAACCGAGCGCTCGACATAGTTCATCACCTCGGGGCCAAAACGCTCGGCGCGCTCCTTGGCGGCGGCTTCGGCGGCCTGCCCGATGCGCTCGCGGATGTCGTCTTCGGCGATGCCCTCTTCCTTGGCCCAGTCCTCGACCGGCAGGTCGAGGTTGAGGAACTCGGCGATCTCGGCCTTCAGCCCGGCAACGTTCCACTGCTCGGCATAGGCGTTTTCGGGAATGGCCTTGGCGACGATCTCGTCGATGACGCCTTCGCGCATCTCGGCGATCGTTTCGGACAGGCCTTCGCCGTCCATCAGCTCGATGCGCTGCTCGAACACCACCTTGCGCTGGTCGTTGGAGACGTCGTCATATTTCAAAAGGTTCTTGCGGATGTCGAAGTTGCGCGCCTCGACCTTCTTCTGCGCCTTTTCCAGTGCCTTGTTGATCCACGGATGGATGATCGCCTCATCTTCCTTGAGGCCGAGCTTCTGCAGCATGCCGTCCATGCGCTCGGAGCCGAAGATGCGCATCAGATCGTCCTGCAGGGACAGGAAGAATTTCGAGCGGCCGGGGTCGCCCTGACGGCCGGAACGGCCGCGCAACTGGTTGTCGATGCGGCGCGATTCGTGGCGTTCGGTGGCCAGCACGTAGAGGCCGCCGGCGGCCAGCGCCTTTTCCTTCAGCCGCTCGATGTCGGCAATGATT
>NZ_RZRK01000811.1:0-2713 GCF_003997835.1 Mesorhizobium sp. M7A.F.Ca.CA.004.12.1.1 | reverse complement strand
GCCCATTCCTGATGGCGGCGGAACTGGGCGTTGGCGAACGGGCAGAGCGGGATGATCTTCTTACCCGCCGCACGCGCATCCTCGACGGCGCGGGTGACGAGGCGAAGCCCGGCACCCTGGCCGCGAAAGACGTCCGGCACTTCGGTGTGGTCGATGATGATCTGGTGCTCACCGATCTTGGTGAAGGTCATCTCGGCCTCTGCGCCATCGGGTCCACGCAGGACATAGCGGCCCTTGGAACCGCGATCCTCAAGTTCGATCTCAGGCAGTTGGTCAGGCATCGCTATGCTCCTTGGGCAGCATCGGCAAAGAACCGCCGTGCCGCCTCGATCTCGTTTGGCCGCACCTCGTGCCCGCCATCGTGCCATTCCACTGTGACATCGGCGCCGTCGGCACGCAAATAGGCCTCGAGCCGCGTGGTCAGGTTCGGCGGGCAGATCGGATCGCGCTTGCCGGCGGTCATCAGAATATGGCGGCCGGCGAGACTGCCCTTCACCTGCGGCTCGAACGGGATCAGCGGATGCATCAGCACCGACGCGTCGAACAGGGCTGGAACCGCGAACACCACCGAGGCCAGGACATTGGCGCCGTTGGAATAGCCGAGACCCAGCACGGCCGATGGCTTCGCTGCTTCGACATGGGCCTTGACGAAGCCCGCCATCCTGATCGTCGCCCGTGCCAGATCCTCCATGTCGTAGACGCCCTCGCCGGTGCGGCGGAAGAAGCGCGCAGCACCTTGTTCGGACACATCGCCGCGCGGCGAGATAATGGTTGCCTGGGGCGCGAGATCGCGCCCCAGCGACAGAAGCTGGCTCTCATCGCCTCCAGTGCCATGGAAGACGAACAGCAATGGACCACCCGGCGAACCGGGCAGCAGCTTGTAGATGTAAGCGTCCTTGCTCATGACCTCAGCCTTCCAGTCTCTGCAGATGCTGTTCCAGATACGGCCGCAGGTGCTGGTGCTGCGACGGCAGCTTCAGCGCCTCGCCCAGATGAGCGGTATCCTCGTCGCGATCGAAACCCGGCTCGTTGGTGGCGACTTCGAACAGCACGCCACCCGGTGTGCGGAAATAGATCGCCCAGAAGTAGTCGCGATCGATCACCGGCGTCACCCCATAACCGGTGTCCATCAACGCCTTGCGTACCTCGAGCTGCCTGGCGCGGTTCTCGACCGCGAAGGCGACGTGATGGACAGAGCCGGCACCGAGATCGGCGAAGGCCGTGCTCGGCAGCGATTCGATGTCGATGACGTCGGCGCCATTGCCGTTCTTCACCGCCAGCCGCCTGAGATTGCCGGACTTGTCGACTTCCTCATAGCCCATGAACTTCAGCAGCTCCTCGGTGGCGCCGCCATCCTTCAGCCTGAGCGATACCGAATGTAAACCGCGGATCGCCTGGTCGACCGGAACACCGCCTTTCGCCCAGGGTGCTCTGCCGTCACCCTTGCCCTCGACCAGCGCGAAGCCGTCACCATCCGGTCCGGCAAAAGCCAGGCGCTTCTCGCCGAAGGTCTCTTCGCGCGACAGGCCGGTGACGCCCTCATCGGCAAAACGGCTTTCCCAATAGCCAAGCGTGCCTTCCGGCACCGAGTAGACGGTGGTTCCGACTTCCCCGACCCCATGCCGGCCCTTGCCTATATCGGGGAAAGGGAAATAGGTCATCACCGAACCCGGCGTGCCGGTCTCGTCACCGTAATAGAGGTGGTAGACGTCGGGCGCGTCGAAATTGACGGTCTTCTTGACCCGGCGCTGGCCGAGTTTCCTGGTGAAGAATTCGTTGTTCTGGCGGGCATCCCTGGCCATCGATGTGACGTGATGCAGGCCCTTGATCTGGTCGAGCATTGTCTTGCTCCTTCCTTGGTGCATGTGCGGCCCTCGCCGCTGTCCACGCCAATATGAGGACCAGAGCAGTTTAGGCAAAGGCGGCAAACACAGAATGGACTGTGTCGTAAAAGTGAACGATGGAACAAGGTTCGTTCACCAATTGGCCCGCAGAGTCGGGCTTGCGCCGTGGCCGGAATTCGGTTCCATGAACGGCGTTCGACATCCCGCGAAAAAGGTATCGTGAGTGACTGGAAAAGCCAGGCGGCCCAACATTCTCCTGATCACATGCGATCAGTGGCGTGGCGATTGTCTGTCCGCAGCCGGCCATCCGGTCGTGCAGACGCCCAATACCGACGCTTTGGCCGCGGAGGGTGTGCTGTTCAAGCGGCACTATGGCGGCGCGGCACCCTGTTCGCCCGCTCGCGCCTGCCTCTACACCGGCCTCTACCAGATGAACAACCGCGTCTGCCGCAACGGCACGCCGCTCGACGCTCGCCACGGCAACATCGCGCTCTCGGCTCGCGCCCTGGGCTATGATCCGACGCTGTTCGGCTACACCGACGTCTCGCTCGATCCGCGCCTGCTGGCGCCGGGCGATCCGCGGCTGCAAAGCTATGAAGGCGTGCTGCCGGGCTTTACGGTGCGCCAGTTGCTGCCCGAGCACCAGAAGCAATGGCTATCCTGGCTGGAACTGCAAGGTGTCGACGCCAGCGCCGGGTCCCCCGACATCCACCGTCCGCTGGCCGACGGCGTGGCCGGGACCATCAGCAACGCGCCGCCCGTCTACTCCGGGCAACAAACGCCGGCGGCTTTCCTGACCGGCGAATTCACGCGTTGGCTTGGCGAACAGGAGGACGCCACGCCGTGGTTCGCGCATCTTTCCTTCATCA
>NZ_RZRK01000810.1:0-2714 GCF_003997835.1 Mesorhizobium sp. M7A.F.Ca.CA.004.12.1.1 | reverse complement strand
CCTTTACACCACCGCTGCCGCCCACCGAGGCGCCCACTCCGGCGCTGATGCCGCCACTGCCGCCAACGGAAGCCCCGACGCCATTGACGCCGCCGCTACCACCCACCGAGGCACCAACGCCAAGGCCGATTCCCGCAGCATTGGCGGGCAGGGAAAGGGCTAAGATTACCGCACTACCCGCCAACATGTTGGCGACTGTCTTGATGGTGTGAGCCATAACACTCTCCTGTTGTCGTTGCGCTAAAGCAATTGGCGAGAGGCCGATTGCAAGATCAACTACGCGAGGTGGTGAATTTCAGTTTCAGAGAGAGAATACTCAACCTGAAGCGTGGTATACATCAACAAAATTTCTGAAATAAAATTATAATAAAGTTGGAATAATTTCTCTTTACACTAACAGTGCGTAAGGCCATTGATGATCGGACGTTACTCTGCTCGTCTTTACTGCGAGGCCGTACACCGCACCGGACAGGGCATGAGCCTCTCGCAAGATCAGCAAGACCGCCACGATGATTGCAAGTGGCCAGAGTCTGTCGGCGGATGCGGGAGCGAGAGAGTGCAAGCGTGATTGCAGGCCGAACGATTCTGCGCTGGCCGGCTTGTCAGACGATCCCATAGAACAGCCTGTAGTGGACGCGCTTCATATAGTCCCGGTATTCCGGCGTCGCGGCTAACAGCGCCTCTTCGCGCAGGATGCGATGAACCTGGAAGAAGGTGATCGCGGCGTAGACAGCAAGATTGTAGAAGGAAAAGGCCGACAGCAGGAACAGGACATGACCGGCAAGGTATCCGGCATAGATCGGGTGCCGCACCAGGCGGTAGGCACCGTCGGTCATCACGCCGCGATTGCCCGGCAGAATGGCGAAAGAACGCCCTAGCGATATCTTCCCCCAGATCACGAACCCCAACGCCAGGACTTGCAGCGGCGCGGCGGCATAGATCGGGATGATGGCCACGCCCGGTTCCAGGTCGATGAAGCCGACACCGAAGCTGGCGACCACCGAAACAACCACCGTCAGCGGGTTCCAGTCGCGTACCTGTGGTCGCCGCGACAGAAGCAGCCAGGTAAAGGTCAGGATCTCGGAAATTGCCATCAGCGCCACATTGATGCGGGTCGGGTCGAGCATCAGGTGAGATACGCCGCGGTAGACGAACATGCCCGCGAAGGCCAGCGCGCAGATCCGAAAGAAACCTTCGCGCAAATCCACCAGGATTTCGCGCGTTCGGGCTGCGGACAAAATCCTGCCGTCACTGATGTGCGAAAGCGCCTCGCTTTTTGATATGAGCAATGCAAACACCCCAATGATCCCTCAGGGCGACCTTTGCACGCAACCATTGCCGGGCAGTTAATCAACAAGATCAGATCGGCATTAAACTGGCTGTCGGGGAGCCAGGGCGCCACTCCCAGACGACCTGCTCCACGCGGTCGCCCAGAAAGACTGGCGACCCATCTCATTTGGTTTTGCCAGACTAGCTCAGATAGTCGTTGCGGAAATAGCTCCCGAAATCCGGGCGTTGAGCAACCAGCTTGCCGTCGGCATCACGCAAAATGCCGGACGCGAAGAGATAGCCGCCGATCGCTCCCATCTTGGCCGGATCCATCGTCCCGATGGCACCGCTTTGGCTGCGCAGATAATGGCCGTCGATCAGCGCCTTCAGTGAGGCGTGGATCAGCGCCGGATTGGTCAACGCATCCTTGTTGGCCGCGATCAGCAGGGCTGCCGCATCTTCGGGGTGATCGACCGCGAACTGGTAGCCGCGCCGCGTCGCCTGGACAAAGGCGGCCGCAGGCTTGGGGTTTGCCTGGAGATAGGCTTCGCTCGAAGAGATCAGTGTCGTGTGCTCGTCAGGCACGCCGTAATCGGCATAGACGAAGCTGCGTTGTTTGACGCCCTTGAGCTCGGCGTCGACACCCTCCCAGGTCGAGACTTCGAGCGTGAAATCGACCGAACCATTGGCCAGCGCCTCATAGGCTGAGGTGCCGAGCGTCACCGTCTCGAAATTGCCCTTGCCGCCATCATGGCGGATGATGGTCGATATCAGGGCGTTTTCCCAGGCGCTGCCGAAGCCGCCATAGGTCAGGCCGTCGAGGTTTCTCGGGCTTACGATCTCGCTGCGGGCCGCATTGAAGACCACGCGGCCGGTTTCCGATTGCACCACCGCATAGACGCCCTTCAGGTCCGCTCCGGCGGTTCTCTGGGTGAACAGGCTGATGGTGCCGTTGATGCCGAAATCGGCGACGCGATTTGCAACCAGCGTGCCCGCACCGGTATCGCTGTAAGGCAGGATGTCGACCTCGAGCCCGGCCTCGCGATAGAAGCCCTTGTCGCGGGCGACGAACAGTCCGATGTGGTTGGTGTTGACAGTCCAGTCGAGGGCAACGGTGACCTTTTGTGCCGATTGTGCTTGGGCTCGCCCCGATCCGGCAACGAGCGGAAGGCCTGTGGCAAGGGTCAGCAACAAGGCCTGCCGGCGCGTCAAGTCAGTCATGATCGTGTCCTTTGGATGGGGTGGCGTTGAGGATGATGTCGAGAATCTCGGCCTCGAGCGTACTTGCCTGGCGCGCGGCATCGCCGCCAAGGCTGCGCGGGCGCGGCAGCGGCACCTTGATTTCACGCACGATGCGGGCCGGGCGCGCCGACAGCAGATAGATGCGGTCGGACAGGAACACGGCTTCGCGCACGTCATGGGTGATCAGGAGCGCCGTCCAGCGA
>NZ_RZRK01000080.1:0-12406 GCF_003997835.1 Mesorhizobium sp. M7A.F.Ca.CA.004.12.1.1 | reverse complement strand
GGTCGGCGCTGAAGGACATGTGCTCGTCGATCTTGGCGACATCCTTGTCGGTCAGCTTGGCGAGCTGCGCGAAGGTGATGATGCCCTGCTCGTTGAGATCCTTGGCTGCGACCGGGCCGATGCCCTTGATCACGGTCAGATCGTCCGGCTCACCCTTCGGCGCCTTGAACAGCGGCACTGCCGCGGTCTCGGCTGCCTTGGCCTTGGGCTCCTTCTTCGGCGCGGCTTCCGCCTGCACCTCGGTGGCGGCCTCGGCCTTCACCTTCTTCGGCGCCTTGACCGATGCCGTCTTCGTCGGCTTGGCGCCACCCAGCAGGATCTCGGAGATCCGCACGGTGGTCAAAAGCTGACGATGGCCGATCTTGCGGCGCGAATTCTGCCGGCGGCGCTTCTTGAAGGCGATGACGGTGCGGTTCTTGCCCTGCTCGACGACTTCGGCGGTGACCACCGCGCCATCGACGAACGGCGCGCCGAACGTGACATTCTCGCCTTCGCCATGTGCAAGGACGTGGCCGATCTCGACCATATCGCCGACATTGGCTTCGACTTTTTCGATCTTCAGGAGATCGTTGGCGGCAACGCGATACTGCTTGCCACCCGTTTTAATGACTGCGAACATTTTTTGCCTTTCGCTGTTCGGTCGGCCTTGATGAACCGCCTGAGGCAGTTCAGCCGTCTTTTTGTCAGTCTGCGGGTTCAAAAAACAAGCGGCGCGGAAGAACCCTCCACGCCGATTGCGCGCTGTCCCTAACCGAAGGTTGGGGGCGAGTCAAGGCAAACCAGCCGCGCCGTTTCGAGACCGTCATTGGCGGGCACGGACCGGCTGTGCCGACATGCCCACGGCGTTGCCCCCGCCTGGGCTGAGGATGGGTGACTGGTCGGCAATCTGCCTCGGGCCTCGCTGTACCCACCAGCCCGTGAATCCGCCGCTTGCCAAGCAAGCCAAATAACTGACGGATTGGCCTTGTAACCTGCCCGTTCAGCCGTTATCTAGTGCGCCGCGCCGGCAACGGCCGACCATGACCGCGGAGAGGTGGCAGAGTGGTCGAATGCACCGCACTCGAAATGCGGCATGGGTGCAAGCCCATCGGGGGTTCGAATCCCTCCCTCTCCGCCATATAGCTTCCATAAAAATCCTTTCCTTTCAAAAGCTTCCTTGTTGCACTTGACCAGCACGAAGCGAAACATATCTTAGACTGTGTAACAAACTGTGTAACATTAGAGAAAGATAATGCGACGTTCCGCAGCGCCAAAGCCGCATAAACGTGAAGGCATCTGGTATCTCGTCCGCAGGGTGCCGAAGGAATTCGCGGCGTTTGATCGCCGCTGCCTAGTACGCATTTCCACGGGCGTCGCCGTGGCTGACGATCCCCGCGGTGTACGGGCGCGAGATGCAGTGCAAAGCCTCGGCGCGGGGCTGGAGGCGTATTGGCGTAGACTGCGGGAAGGCCAATCCGCCGAGGCGGGGCTGCGTTTCGAAGCCGCGAGGAAGCGCGCGCGGTCATTTGGATTGGCCTATCGCACTAACGAGGAACTAGCAGCGGGGCCGCTCGACGAACTCATGGCCCGTATCAAGCTGCTCCTCGACAAAAAATCGATCGAGGACGCGCAGGACGTCTCGGCCGTCATGGGTGGGGAGAAGCGGCCAGCGGTCCGCCTGAGCGGTCTTATCAAGGAATTCGAGACGATCGAGCAACAGAACTTGCTGGCCATGTCGCCCAACCAAATCAAGAAATGGCGTAACCCCAAAAAGCGCGCAGTTGCCAATCTGGTTGGAGTCATTGGCGACAAGGAGATCGCAAGCCTCACTCGGGACGACGCAATCGCGTTCCGCGAGTGGTGGCAAAAGCGGATCGTTGAGGATGGACTTGATATCGGTACGGCCAACAAGGACATCGGCCATGTTTCGAAAATGCTGCGCGTCGTCGATCTGACTCACCAGCTCAAGCTGGAGCCGGTTTTTCGAAACCTGCGTCTTTCCGGCGCCGTCCCCGGGCAACGCGCTGCGTTCACAGCGGAGTTCATTCAGGAGAAGATACTCGCTGAAGGCGCGCTCGACGGACTCAATGACGAAGCCCGCCATCTAATCTATGTGATTGCCGATACCGGACTCAGGCTTTCTGAAGCGGCAAACCTCACCACCGAAACAATCCACCTCGATCGAGA
Organism: Mesorhizobium sp. M7A.F.Ca.CA.004.12.1.1; assembly: GCF_003997835.1. Taxonomy (NCBI): domain Bacteria; kingdom Pseudomonadati; phylum Pseudomonadota; class Alphaproteobacteria; order Hyphomicrobiales; family Phyllobacteriaceae; genus Mesorhizobium; species Mesorhizobium sp. M7A.F.Ca.CA.004.12.1.1. Next base: position 10,240 of record NZ_RZRK01000080.1, on the reverse strand, counting down.
AATCCCGCATGTGCGGGTGCGCCCCAATGGCCGTCGCTTGAAGACCGGTCATTCAGCCCGTGACATTCCCTTGGTTGGCGGCGCACTTGCAGCCATCAAGCTCCATCCGGACGGCTTTCCTCGTTATCGCGACAAGGCCGCGTCACTTTCAGCGCTCGTCAACAAGGTGCTCGCCAGCAAGGAACTTCTGCCGACTTCCGAGCATAGTCTTTATAGCCTGCGACACACTTTCGAGGACCGGCTGACGGCAGTTGAGGCGCCGGAGAAGGTAATTGCTTCTCTGATGGGCCACAAATGGATCCGGCCCAAATACGGCGCGGGACCTTCGTTAGCGCAAAAGCGCGAGTGGCTCCAAAAAATCGCTTTTACCCCGCCCGGGCGAATGTGATTGCGGCGCCATCCAGGCCTTGAGAACCAACCTCACGGCTCCAGCTGTCCGAGCCATTTAGGTTGAGCGTGGCCAGCACGCGCTGCGCTCGCTCGCGATTTCCGAGCTTCCGCCGCATTTGTTCGACCTCGTATTCCAGCCTTTCGAAGGTCGGTATATAGGCATCTCCATGCCGGATGACCAAGTAGGCGGCAACAGCTAGACACCATTCTAGCTCCGTGGCCGATGGATCGGAAAAAGGGGCGACGCCATACCAAGACGAGCAACGCCTCTCGAGGGCTTCCGAACTAGGCAAACGGCCAGCATGTGGCATGGGAAAGAAACCTATGCCTGATCGACGAACCTAAAGTGCTCACGAAGCTTGACCGGTACGCGGGCCATCGGAGGGTTCTGCCTAAAACCGCCAAAAATTTTGAAACACCCATTCATCCGGCTCGAATTCAAAGGGATCGGCGATTTTTGGGTTATGGCTTGCAAGCATAGTTCAGCCCAGACAAGAACGCCTGATATCTTGTCGTGCACTGTCACCCTGCCAAATATGGTGCCGGCGACAACGGCAGTTTGGCGAGCAGAAGAATTCCCGAGACTGAGACGTTCTACGGCTTGGCCCATGTTCGCGCTCCTCCTCGATTGGAGACAGGATGGGCCATATGGAAGCGAATAAAAGGAGGTTGGTGACGAGTCTCGGTAGTGGAGTAGAAACGGGTGGAAAAGCTTGCGCTATTCGCCATCGGCGCCGCTAAACGCATTTGAGAGAAGGGGCAGCGATCGCCAAGAGATGACGTCCGATCGCAAGCCGGCTAGAAATGCGACAGTGACGCGCCTTTTTTGGCACGACCTTAGCACCCGATCGGGCCTCAGCTGGTCGTCGTTGCGCAGCCGATCGGGTGCGATTTTTATAAAGCTCTCTTGGCTTTAGCTTTGAGAGCCCGTCATCGAGACAAATGCAAGGGAACGGTCCGCCCCCTGGGGACATTCGACATGCCGTGGCAGCTTCCTATGGTGAGCCAGCGCATTCCGATACACGTTTTCCGCGCTCTACCGTTGCTCCAGCACCTGTGCTGAGGCTGAGCGCTTGATCAGGACCCGACCGCTGCTGTTGCGGGATGGTGACTGGGTTGAGGTCGCGAAGACCTTGACCGCGGGTACGTTGTTCATCCCGATGAGCGCTGAGCCGAGAAGCAGCCAAGAACGCTTCCCGTAATCGAATCCTACGGGAACCGCGAAACCAGCGTCCAAAGGACGCAATTCTCCGACGTCGTTCACTCAAGCTCATCTCGCAACTTGAACGCTTGTATGAAGCCGCTGCATGTGCGCCGGTGGACCGGATTGCTGCTATCCAAACCACGTGCTCAGTTTCGCCCCGTAATAACTCTACCGTCCGAAACGGCTTTCGCGCGTCAGGTCCACCCCACATGAAAGTTCCGCGAGCAGCACGGACGGAGAGGCCGGTCACAACTCCTTCGCGTGCTCTTTTACTACCGAATCAAGTGCCAAATGGAGAGGCACTGCCTTAGAGAACAGGAAGCCCTGCGCGGTTCTGCAGCCAAGCTGGTACAGAGTTTGCCGATCTGCCTCTGTTTCAACGCCCTCGGCCATGACCTCGATCCCGAGCGTCCTACCAAGATCAATCACCGCTTTGACAAGCAGCCGATTCTCCCGGGACTTGGCTAAGCCGCGAACGAAGCCCTGATCTATTTTCACCTTCCTGATCCGACTGTCCTTGAGCGATGCCAACGTCGAAAAACCGGTGCCGAAGTCATCGAGCGCGATAGAAATGCCAGCATGTGAAAGCCGGGCGAGCTTTTCATCCACTCTGTCCGGATCCACTGGGGCTTCTTCGGTAATCTCGATGTCGAACATCGTTGCAGGGAGGTCTTTTGCCGCCAGACCATTAAGAATCATCTCGTCAATATCGCCAGCTTCCAACTCGCACGGTGAAACATTCATCGCCACACGAACATCACGACGGTCAGCTTTGACCAAGCCCTCGATAAGAGCGCAACAGTCGGCGAATACCGTTTGAGTTAGCAGCTGAAGCATTCCAGTTTCGCGTGCCGCTGTCATGATCTCGGGCGGAGAAATGGGACCGTGAAGCGGGTGAGACCATCTTAGCAAGGCTTCAAAACTGACGACGGCTTCAGTTTCGAGTCTTACGATTGGCTGAAACCAAGCGACCAAGCTTCTCATCGTTATCGCCGAATGAAGATCGCGTTCGATTGACTGGCGGCGTTGCAACTCCCGGGCTAGCTCGGCATCGAACAGACAAAATTCATTCCTGCCGCGGCGCTTAGCTGTGTAAAGGGCGATGTCGGCCCGCAACAACATTTCCGTTAGTCCGGGGTTTTCAGCCAAGTAGATTCCTATAGACGCTCCAATGCGGACTGATGCGATCCCAGGATAGGGGCGAGCAAGCTTGGCTATGAGATTGGACGCGAGATTGGTGGGAGAAGGAGAATTCTTTCGCGAAGAAAAAACCAGCACGAATTCATCCCCACCGATGCGGGCGAGCGTTGAGCCCTCCGGTGCTTCTTCCTCTATTCGGCGGGCGATCCTGGCAAGCAGCTCGTCACCCGTTCTGTGACCGTAGGTATCGTTGACAGATTTGAACCCGTCCAGATCAATCAGCATGGCCACAAAGGGTCCATCGGTGTTCTCAAACTGATCGATTGCATGTTCGAGGCCCCGCCTGTTGAGGAGCGCGGTAAGATGGTCCTCCCTGGAATTGCGCTCCATTTCCGCGGCAAGCCGCTCGGCTTGATGTCTCAGGCGGCTCGCGTCACGGAAGCGCGCTTGTCCAACGAACGAGGATCGAACCAGGCCGCCCTCGAAAAGCAGGACGGCAAAAGCCAGAATGTAGTTTTCCGGGGCTCCCTTCGTCAGCAAACATGCGGCGGCAATGAGGAGTGGCGGTGTGATGAAGCATATCGCTGCCGCAGCATATGAGCTGCCGTACGTGACCGCGCCAGCTGAAATGCCCGCCAGAATTATTAGATGCAGCGATGCTTGAGACGTCGTGTATCCAGCCGTTAGGACGGCAAGGAATGACCAGGTGAATCCCGCCAGAAGAGCAAGCCTGCCAAACCAGCGAAGCCGCAGCCAAACCCGTGTCAGATCATCCTGGACTCCGGGTTCCTTCAGCTGATGACGGGCGAGTGCAAGGCGGGCGGCATTTATCGCATTAACGACCGAAAACCAGGCCGCGCCAGCAAGACCGTTCCCGGAAAGGGCCTGCACGGTCAAAATCAGCCCGGACAGCACAATGCTTATCGGCATTGAGACGAAAAGGCCTGCCCTCAGATCAGCGAGCTGGTCCTGAAGGATTCTCGCCTCCAGCGGATCTTCTTTTTCCAAGGCTGGACGGGTCAGCTTGCTTACTCCTGCTTGTCCGCAGCCTATGCAGCCCCCCTGAAGGACGGGTTAATTCTTCAATCGGAGATCAGCGTCGGGGAGCAGGATTACTCCGGTGCATCATGCACTCTCTCCCATCGCTCGCCCAGCACGCGCAAAAATGCGACTGCTGGTGCAGTATCACCGCTGGAGCTCCGCCGAAATCCCATGCCGGACAAGGGGAACATGTTGGGCAAAGCGAAGCCCCAGATGCCTTGCAAGCCGTGCCGCCAGGTGGTCTCTGGAGTAGAGTCCAACCAATATGTTCGTTGCATGGTAGAGCGGCGCCGCCGACAGGCGCAGCCGCCTTTCGTATATATGCAGCATGTCGGGGTCGCCAACATTGCGGCCGTCGCGGCACGCAGTCATGATTCCACGGGCGAGTTGCTTCTGGCTGCTGAGACCGATGTTGAACCCGTGAGCGGTCACCGGGTGCATGCCGATGGCAGCGTCGCCGATGAGTGCGGCGCTCGGCGCCCGGAATTTGTGCGCCCAGGTCGTGACCAGCGGATAGGTGTGGCGCTTGCTTGCCAAGGTCATTTTTCCAAGGCGCCCTCGACACCGTTTCGTCAACTCCGACAGGAACAAATCATCATCGAAGGCAAGCAGTCTATAGGCCTCGTTTGAGCGCAATGTGAGCAGCAGCGACGACATGCCCTCCGCTAGGGGCAATATCGCTATCGTCTGATGGTGATCGAACCATTCGATGGCGATCTGGTGGTGGGCGCGCTCGTGCCTCACTCGGCAAATCAGCATCGAGTGGCCAAGCCGGTTGATATCGGCGCCGATGCCTAGCAGATCACGCGTGGCGGACAAACGCGAATCCGCGGCAACAACCAGCCGAGCAGTTAAACGCGCGCCATTAGAGAGCGTTACGACTGCTCCTTCTTGGCTGTTTGTTGCATCGACGACCGAGTGGCCGCACAACAGCCGGGCGCGATCCTGCAAGCGGACGATTTTGAACAGCGCCTCGCGGATCCGGCAATTTGGAACCAAAACCCCCAGCGGTTCTCCAGAGTTGCTGGGAGGATCGAAACGAAGAGCGAATGCGCTCGAGCCGTTGAGCACGCGCGCGCCTTGAAGTGCTGATTTGTCCGAAGCCGGAATGACATCCCAGGCGCCGAGCTCGCGAAGGGTTCTGATCGAAGCGTTGGTCAGCGCGATTTCGCGACCATCGAAAGCCGGATTCGCCAGACTATCGAATGTGTTCTGTTCAACAACTGCCACCTTGAGTTCGCTTTGGGCAAGCGACGCAGCGAACGAAAGGCCGACCGGGCCGGCTCCAACGACAACGATGTCAAAATTATCGTCAGAGCCCATCAGCGTGCCGCCATCCGGTCGCCTATCCTCGTGTAACGGTGAAACTGAGCCGAGTGACATGAGCTCCGTGCCCGCCGCATTGCCTAAAGGCGCTGGGCCGGGAGATTCGCATCGATCGGCAACGAAGCACTCAAAGCGCTCAGAGGTGGATGCGGCTAACCGATCCCGCCCTTTCGCCGCGCAGCCGCGCAGATCGCCGCCAGCAAGCGAGACACTCGCGACGCTGGTCAGCGACGGCCGCGCCGCATCGATCGCCACATTCCACCTGGAACCCTTGCGCATACTACTCACGCTCCACGACGTCGAAGCGGGCTCTCTTGCGAGGGTGAGGGTATCGAACGTAGCGCTCTCTCTCGTCATCCCAGCCAAGGTAGCGGAAACTTTTATCCACGACCGCGCATATCTCATCAAGAACCTGCTGCATGGCTTCGATGTCGATGTCCTTGCAATTCAGTCGCCGATAGAGCAAAGCCCACGCGGCGACATAGTCGTCGAAATAGCGCGCGTCACTCGAACCAATGATCAACTTCGGACGGTTGATCGATCTCGAAAACGCACGTCCCAACCCCGATGATGCTCCGCAGCACGTTGACATCACGAGGATCTTCGGCGCTGGATGCGAGCCCTGGAACATTTTTACGAAGTCAGCCCAAAGAAGGCCACTTCGCCCACTGGACGAAGCGATCCCGTCACCATTGCCGTGCCCGGCGATGTGAAGCACGTCGCACTCCGCCTCCATCGCTCGTACTACAGCCTCACCAAATTTCGTTCGGTTCAACGCCATGTGGAGCTCCGCGCGGATGTTGACAGCCTTTAACAAGTGCTGCACGATCGGTCCCTCTTGCCTGTCGGCGAAGTAGTCATTTGCATTGTGGCAGTCGATGATGTGTACGGTGTTCATGGTACTCCAGCCGCTTGTTCGTTCATCGTCGTGACGAGCGGACACCACGCGCGCGGAACCGCGTGACGTGCGCTGGGTTCCGGTACCGTCGCATAGCCTCAAGGCGCGGGCCGGGAATCGGGATGGATCGGCAACGACGCACACAACCCATCAAAGGCGAAAGCTGTTGATCGGCCCCCCTGTCCGCGCAGCCACGCGGATGGTCAGCCAGCAAGCGAGATACACACGACGCCGGTCAGCTAATGGCTGCGCCGTAAGCACAAGGCATGGCCGACCACACGACAGAAAACCCAGAACCGTGAAGGTGCTGATAATGACGACCAATCTTTCCGTAAGTCATGCATTTCTCCGTCGAAGACTGGTCAATAGACCACACCGATGAGTATGACCCTGATCTGGATCAGCCAGACATGACCAATCGGCACTGGCGGTTCACGGTCAGGTGATCGACCGTGACGTTCCACTTTGGAACCCGTGCGCACATTGCCAAGCTCTCGTCCGGCCACGCGAGGTACTCTCGTGGCATCAGCCGCCTCATACTGGGTGCAATGGTAGGCAGTCCTTCGCACGACAGAGGCTTTTCACAAATGTAGTGTGCAGCTTAGGTCAAGATGGTCATGGAGCATGGAGCATGGAGCATGGACAGCTTGTTCCCGACCGAGCCGGCTCGACTGACGAGCGCGATCCGCGCATCTTATGCACAGCGGATTGAAATCAGCGTTCCGGTTTGTCGTCCCGATCAATTAGTATCCGCTCGGCGGCTCCGTCGAGATCTTCGTATTGACCGCTTCGCAATGCCCAGACGAAGCCGGACACACCCAGTGCACCCAGAAAAAGGGCCACTGGTATGAGATAGAGCAACGTCGTCACGAGGATTATGCCGAATAGCTGACTGCGGAGCGTCCGACTTTTTGAATAACTTGCAGCGTCGCATTCGCCCCGAAGCCGTGCAAGCGCAATGCGTTTCCAATAACAAGCACCGATGAGGCAGACATGGCAATCGCCGCTAACAAAGGCGTGGCGTGGCCCAGGATGGCGATCGGCACGGCGACGGCATTGTAGACGATCGCAATCGCGATGTTCTGGCGGATCAGGTGTCCCGCCTTGCGCGAGACGTCCAGCGCGAGAGGCACTGCCAGAAGGCTTTCGCGCAGGAATACGAAGTCGGCGGCATTGCGGCCAATGTCGGCGGCGGTGGCCGGAGCGATCGAGACATGCGCCGCGCTCAGCGCCGGCGTGTCGTTGAGGCCGTCGCCAACCATCAGAACCTTGTGTCCGTCTTTCGCCAGGGTCTCGATGCGCTCGACCTTGCCCGACGGCAGCAGGCACGGAACGAAGTCGTCGACACCCAGCATTCTTGCAACTTCGCCGCAGGCACCTGCGGTATCGCCCGACAGCATTTGCATCGACACCCCAGTATCGTTCAATCGCTTGATCGCCGCCGCCGCGTCGGCGCGCAGCGCATCCTCGAAATCGAAGGTCGCGACAATGAACCCGTCTTTTGTCAGCACCGTTCCGCCATAGCCATGGTTGCCTTCACCACCGGTCCGGGCCTTCCATCCAGCCCATCCGCGTCGACCCAGCCGCCAGATGCTTCCGGCGACAGTGGCTTCGATCCCGAACCCCGGATGCTCTGTGACGGCATCGAATTTGTGTTGCCCGCCAGGAGCGGCAAAGCCGGTTATGGCCTTTGAAAACGGGTGACGCGAGTGCGCGGCCATGTCTGCCGCGATTGCCAGCATGGCCGGATCGATCGACGATGCATTGAGGAGCCGGGGTTGTCCGAGCGTGAGCGTTCCGGTCTTGTCGAACACTGCGTTATCAATCGTCGCCAGGCGCTCCATGGCCGAACCGTCCTTGACCATGATGCCGTTCTCGAACAGACGCCGCGCGGCGACCACCTGAACGATCGGTACGGCGAGGCCGAGCGCGCACGGGCAGGTGATGATCAGAACGGCAATGGCGATGGTTATCGCCCTATGCCAGTCGCCGGTCACCGCCATCCAGCCAAGGAACGTCGCGAAGGCTGTGAGATGAACCACCGGGGCATAGAGCGCTGAAACGCGATCGGCGATCCGGCGATAATGCGCGCGGCCGCCCTCTGCGGCTTCCATGAGCCGAACCATTTCCGCCAGAAACGAATCTTTCGCGGCGGCTGTCGCCTCAATCGTCAGCGGGCCGGTTAGGTTGAGGACACCAGCCTGCACGGCTTCGCCTGCTGCAACGCTTCGAGGCGTGCTCTCGCCCGAGACAAGCGAACAGTCCAGATCCGATGCCCCTTGAATGATTTTGCCGTCGACGGGTATCCTTTCGCCGGCAGCAATCAGCAGCTGCATCCCTGGTTCGATCTCGCCAACCGGCAGATAGTCGCGTGCGCCGTCGCCGCGCAGCACCATGGCGCCACGTGCGGCCAACTGGGACAGGCCTTTCACGGCGATCCGGGCACGTTCGCGCATCACGTGATCCAACGTGCGGCCGATCAACAGGAAGAACAGCAGCGACACCGATGCATCGAAATAAGCATGGTCGCCATGGTTGATCGTCTCATAGAGGCTCATGGCGTAGGCAAGCGACACCCCGACCGCGATCGGCACGTCCATGTTCATGCGGCCGTGGCGCAACGCATTCCAGGCCGAGCGGAAGAAGATGCCGCCGGCGAAGGCGAGTGCAGGGATGGCGATAAGCGCAGAGACCCAGTGGAACAGGTCGCGGGTAGCGCCTTCGGCACCGGACCAGACAGAGACCGAAAGCAGCATGATATTGCCCGCCGCGAACCCGGCAACCGCGACGGCGCGGATCAACTCCGAAAGCGTCCTGTCCTTTTCATCAATCTCGGGGGCGAAGAGATGCGCCTGGTAGCCGAGCCGTCCAAGCGCGGCGACGAACGGTGGAACCTCGTCGCCACGCCAGCGGACCGAGACCCGTTTCGTCGACAGGTTGACGCGGGCGCTCTCGACGCGATCGAGCGTTCCCAACGCCGTCTCGATCGTCTGGATACAAGCTGCGCAATGAACGCTCGGCACCGAAAGATCGGTTTGGCGGAGATCATCGCCAAGCGATCGGCTCGCCAGCCTGATCTCCTGACTAGACGGCAGGACCGACGTGGTGCTGCCCAGATCAAGCGCCATTTCGGCGCCCGGTGCACAACAACTCATTGCAGCGCTCCATGGGAAATCATGATCCTGCGGACGTCGCGATACGGTTTATCCAGACCGGCGTCGGCGTCGACTTCGACAATCCAGACGCCGTCCTTCGGCATGTGCTGGGCTGCGAATTCCTGGCCCGAGGCGGGTGCGAGGGTGACCGACTTGTCCTCCTTCTCGTACGCGGGATGGCGAAACAGCACCTTGACGCCGTGCAGGGGAACCGGCTTGCCAGCGGCATCGGTGAGGCTGTAGCGGACTTCACCCCATGCGATGGTCAGCTTGCCGGTCCAGCCAAGGGCTGCCTGTGCCCGTCCTTCCGTGGCCTTCTTGTTGAATTGCTGGCTCGCCACATAGGTGTTTTCGACGACGAGGCCAGTCCAGCTTGTGCTGGCGAGCGTCGCCATGGTCAAATTGACCGCGATGATCACGCCGAAAAAGGCGAGGATGATGGCCAGCATGTGCCTGCCGGTAAATTCACGAGGCTTTTGTACATTGGCAGTCATCTGGGGGCCTCCGGCGCGTTGAAGGTGGCGGTGTACTCGTTCGATTCGAAGCTGGCTCTGTCCTCGACGCGGAACTTGAAAGTCTGCGCCGGCGCGCGGATCTGGCCCGCGGGCTGGCGCACGAAGACTTTCAGCATTTTCAGGCGGTCGGGTTCGACCGGAATGGCGAATGAGCGGCCTGCCGGGATATCTTCGCCGACCACGCTCATGTCAGCTCCATCCAGGCCTTGGATCGTGACGACGAGCGTCCGCGGCTCCGGGATCATGTTGAGCAGCTTGACGGTATAGCCATTGCGGATGGAGCCGTCGGACAGCGTGACGAACTGAGGATTGCGATCATGCAACACGTTTAGTTCGAGCCGGTCGCGCGTCAGCAGGGAATAGAGCAGGCCGAGGCCGATCAGCGACCACAAGCCCATGTAGACGTAGGTGCGCGGCCGAAAGATCTTGCGGATGTGGAAATGCGCTACCTTGTCGGAGAACAGGCCATCAGCGGTCCTGACCAGCGACGGGTTGACTGAACTGGAGCCGCCCGCGGTTGCCAGCATCATATTGGTGTTGTAGTCGGAGAGCGTCGCGTAGGAGATCAGCC
>NZ_RZRK01000809.1:0-2717 GCF_003997835.1 Mesorhizobium sp. M7A.F.Ca.CA.004.12.1.1 | reverse complement strand
GCGTGCCGGGCCTCGCCTACAACATCTTCGTCGGCCTCATCATCCTCGCCATGCTCATCCTGCACGCTTTGCTGCAGAAGAACGCCGCAAGGGGCTGACGATGGAAGTTCTCCGGCTGCAGAATCTGCAAAAATCCTTCGGCAGCGTTCGGGCGCTGAAGAATGCGTCCTTTGCTCTCAAGGAGGGTGAGGTGGTGGCCTTGCTCGGAGACAATGGCGCCGGCAAATCGACGCTGATCAAGGCGATTTCCGGTGTGTTTCCGATCGACCGTGGCGACATCTATGTGCGCGGCGAGAAGGTCTCGATCCGCTCGACGCGCGATGCCATGGACCTCGGCATCGAGACCATCCACCAGGATACGTCTCTGGCGCCGGATCTCAGCATTGCGCGCAATCTTTTCCTTGGGCGCGAACCGGTCAAGCTGAAATGGCTGGGCGTGTTCGCGCCGCTCGATTTCGCCAAATTGCGCGATGCGGCGTCGGCGCTGTTGAAGCGCGTCGGCATCTCGAAAAAACTCGACGCCGATGCGCTGGTCTCGACGCTGTCGGGTGGCGAGCGGCAGTCGATTGCGATTTCTCGCGCCATGCAGTTCGCCGCCAAGGTCATCATCCTCGACGAACCAACCAACAATCTCGGCGTCGAGGAAACCCATGGCGTGCTGCGCTTCGTCAAGGAGGTGCGTGACGCCGGCCATTCGGTGCTCTTGATCACCCACAACATCCATCACGTGTTCCAGGTCGCCGACCGCATCATCGTCATGCGCCGCGGCGAGATCGTCGCCGAGCAGACGGTTGCCGATACCGATCTTCTGACCGTGGAAAGCATCATCACCGGCGCCGACATGTCGGCCCTGCTGAAAGAGACGAGAGCGAAGTGAAGAAGTTGGCCGTCACATGGTAGAACTCTACGGCAAGACGCTTTCGCGCCGGCAGGTATCGGAACGTTCGGGCATGCTGTCGCAATTTGCCGGCGTGCGGCTGATGACGCTTGGCGACGGCGTGGAACGCGGCATCCGCATGCTCGAGTTCCGCACCGGCTCGGGCCTGCGTTTCACGGCGCTGGTCGACCGGGCGCTCGACATCGCCGATTGCGACTTCAAGGGCCAGGCGATCGGCTGGCATTCGCCGAGCGGCTTTCGCAACCCCGGCCTACACGATTATGAGGGGGAAGGGGGCCTCGCCTGGGCGCGCTCGTTTTCAGGCCTGCTTGTCACCTGCGGCCTCGACCACATATTGGGCCGCGAAGCGGTGCCTGCCGATAGCTACAACTACCCGGGCAAGAAGACCGTGATCCATTCGCTGCACGGCCGTGTCGGCACCATTCCGGCACGGTTGACCGGTTATGGCGAGGCCTGGGATGGCGACCGCTGCGTGCTTTGGGCCGAAGGCATCGTTCAGCAATCGGCGGTGTTCGGCGAGGATTTGCATCTGATCCGGCGTATCGAGGCCGATGTCGGCGGCAACGAGATCCGGCTGTCGGACCGCGTCGTCAACCATGGCTTCAATCGCACGCCGCACATGTATTTTTACCACGTCAATGTCAGCCACCCCTTGCTCGACGAGGGTTCGCGCTATCTGGCGCCGATCCGCGACGTCGTCTGGGCTGGCCATGCAGGCGAACGCTACGAGGCGCAGAAGGTCGGCTACCGCACCGTGCCGGCGCCGCGACTGGGCTTCAGCGAGCAGGTCTGGCAGCATGAGATGGCGGCCGACGCCAATGGCGAGGTGCCGGTGGCGGTGGTCAACGACGGCATAGGGCTTGGCCTGGAAGTGATCACGCGCAAGGATCAGCTGCCTTGCGCCTACCAATGGCAGAATTTCCAGGCAGGGCAGTATGCGCTGGGCATAGAACCCTCGACACACCATGTCTTGGGCAATCTCGCGGCGCGCGAGCGAGGCGAGATGATCTGGCTGGAGCATGGCGAAGGCCGTTCTTATGACGCGGTGTTCCGGGTGCTCGACGGCGCCGGCGCGATCGCCGCGGCCGAAGCAAAGATCGCGTCGATCGCCAGGCAGCCGCAACAGGATTATCCTGTGCCGTCGGGCAATTTTCCGGGATTGGCGGACAGGGCATGATGCGAAACGAATGCTCCGGCTGGCGGGCCGGAAATCGGAGGTCGATGTGATGGAGAAAAAGCGCGACTACAGCCTGGTCGGGGAAAGCACGCGCATCGCGATCGAGACCGGGCTGGCCTCGGCCGAGTGGTATCACACCGATGTGCCGCGCAAGGCGATGAAAGAGCTGATGCAACGCTCGGACGGGCCGGCGATCCGCGACACGATCATCTGGATCGTTGCCATATTGGGTTCCGCCGCCGGCATCGCCTGGTTCTGGGGCACGTGGTGGATGGTGCCGTTCCTGCTCGTCTATGGCGTGCTCTATGGCTCGTCCAGCGACTCGCGCTGGCACGAGTGCGGCCACGGCACCGCCTTCCGCACGCGCTGGATGAACGATGCCGTCTACCAGATCGCCAGTTTCATGCTGATGCGCAACCCGGTGACCTGGCGCTGGAGCCATGCCCGCCATCACACCGACACGATCATCGTCGGCCGCGACGCCGAGATCGCGGTGATGCGTCCGCCGGACCTGCTGCGTGCCGCACTCGCCTTCACCGGCATTCTCGATTTCCGCTATTCGCTGCCGACGCTGGTGCGCAATGCGTTCGGCAGCATCTCGCCCGACGAGAAAAGCTTTATTCCCGAGATGGAGCTTCACAA
>NZ_RZRK01000808.1:0-2719 GCF_003997835.1 Mesorhizobium sp. M7A.F.Ca.CA.004.12.1.1 | reverse complement strand
CTTTTTCTTTCCCCGATAGTTTGGAGTTTTCTCCTAATATAATTAGGCCAACCGGCCATACGCCCTTTCCAATCAGATGGAAAGCTTCGCGGCAGCATGAGATTATGGCGGCTCAACCGATATGGAGGTTTGTTGTGAACGAAACGGTGCGCGGCACGGTCGAAATGTCAGCCGCAATGGCCATCCTGGGAACGATCGGATGGTTCGTCGTCCTGTCCGGCCAGCCGATCATGGATGTGGTGTTCTGGCGTTGCGCTTTCGGTGCGCTGACGCTGCTCATCATCTGCGCCGGGCTGGGATTGCTGCGCAACAGGCTGTCGCTGCGCATCATCGGCATCGCCGCGCTCGGCGGCGTCGCCATCGTCGTCAACTGGCTGCTGCTGTTCAGCGCATTCTCGCGCGCGTCGATCTCGATCGCCACCGCTGTCTACAACACGCAGCCTTTCATGCTGGTCGGCTTCGGTGCGCTTTTCTTCGCCGAGCGGCTGACCCTGACCAAGCTGACCTGGCTGGCCATCGCCTTCGCCGGCATGGTTCTGATCGTGCAGTCGGCTCCCGATGCCGGCGATATCGGCACGGATTATTTCACCGGCATCGTCATGGCGTTGGGCGCGGCTTTCTTCTGGGCCGTCGCCGCCATCGTCACCAAGAAGCTCAAGGGCACGCCGCCGCACCTCATCGCGCTGATCCAGGTCTGCGTCGGCGTCGTCATGCTGGCGCCTTTCGCCAATCTTGCAGAGCTTCCGGCCGATGCCTGGAGCTGGACCATGCTGGCGACGCTCGGCATCGTCCATACCGGCCTGATGTACATACTGATGTACGGCGCCATCCAGAAGCTGCCGACGCATCTGCAGGGATCGCTGTCCTTCATCTATCCGGTCGTCGCCATCCTGGTCGATGTCGTCGCCTTCGGCCATCGGCTGCATCTGAGTCAGGTCGTCGGCGCCACCGCCATCCTGATCGCCGCCGCCGGCATGAATCTCGGCTGGACGCTGTGGAAGGGCAAACCGCCCGTGGCGAGCCCGCACCCGATCAAATGAAGCGCCCCGCCGGATGCCCGGCGGGTCAAACATCGCGATCCCGGCTGCCCGCCTGTTCAAAGCGGGCACTTTGCTCTATGCCGCAATCCAACCATCTTCGCCCGGCATAGGCGAAACGCGGGACCCGAAGAACCATGAATGAAGCAACGCCCCCCAATCGCTGTCGCATCGTGCTGATCGCGCCGTCCGGCGTGCCGGCGGCCCGTATTGTCGCGGCATTCGATGGCGGCGATGTCGCTTCGCTGATCCTGCCCGAGAACGGCATGGATGAAGCCTCCTTTCAGGCTTTCGCCGAACAGATCGTGCCGGCAGCGCAAGCCGCCGGCGTTGCTGTCATCATCGCCGGCGCCACCCGCATAGCCGGCCGCGTCCAGGCCGACGGCATCCATGTCGCGGTCTCCACGGCCGCACTTGCCGAGACGATCGAGCATTTCCAGGCAAAGATGATGGTCGGCACCGGCGGCGCCAAGACACGTGACGACGCGCTCGAGCTTGGCGAGACGCGGCCAGACTACAACTTCTGCGGCCGCTTCGGTTACGACAACAAGCCCGAACCGCACCCGCGCAACCTGTCGCTCGGCGCATGGTGGGCGGACATGATCCAGATCCCTTGCATCGTCATGGCCGGATCCGACATCGCCTCGGTCGAAGCGGTGGGCGCCACCGGCGCTGAATTCGTGGCGCTGTCGAGCGCCGTGTTTGCCGACGGCACCGATCCCAGGACAGCGGTCGCCACCGCCAACGCGCTGCTCGACGAGACCGCGCCGCGCTTCGAGGACTGAAATGTCCTCGGCGACGCTTCCCCTCCAGGCTCTGCTTGCGGTGCTGATGGTCCAGGCTGCCGCCGCGGAGACCATCCCCCTGCCGCAGCCCAAGCCGGAAATCGGCGTCCACACCGACAAGCCGATCGACAAGCCGTTGCCGCAGCCCGCTACCACGGCCGAGCCCGCGCCGCTGCCGTCGGCCGACACGGTCAATCCCGACCGCTTCGGCGCAAAACCCGCCGACGCGGCCTATGGCGCCTTCCAGCGCGGTCTCTACAAGACAGCTTACAATCTGGCATTGGTCCGGGCGCAAAACGGCGATCCGGCGGCGCAGACCTTGGTGGCCGAGATCCTGTCGCGGGGGCTCGGTGTGCCGGTCAATTCGGCGCAAGCGGCGAAATGGTACGCGCTGGCCGCCGAACAGGGTGTGCCGGAATCGCAGTTCCAGTATGCGCTGATGCTGCTCGACGGCCGCTACGTCAAAAAGGATGGAAAAGAGGCCTACGCCTTGATGCAGGCCGCCGCCGAAGCCGGCAACCGGCTGGCGCAATTCAATTTCGCGCAGATGCTGGTCCAGCAGGACCCCGGCGACGCCGGCATGGCCAAGGCGGTTTCCTACTATGAGCGCGCCGCCGCGACCGGCCTCGCGGACGCGCAATATGCAATGTCGCAGATCTACGCCAACGGTGTCGGTGGCAAGCCACGTGACGACGCCCAGGCAAGGCGCCTGCTGGCGCAGGCCGCAAGGCAGAACTACGACACCGCGCAGATCGATCTCGCCGCCTGGATGATCGAAGGCCGCGGCGGTGCGCGCGACCTGAAATCCGCCTTCGGCTGGATGAAGCAGGCGGCGGAGGGCGGCAATGTCGCCGCCCAGAACCGCCTGGCCAAGCTCTATATGCAAGGCATCGGCAC
>NZ_RZRK01000807.1:0-2719 GCF_003997835.1 Mesorhizobium sp. M7A.F.Ca.CA.004.12.1.1 | reverse complement strand
TCCTCGATCTGCGCCTTGATCTGCGCGACACGGCCCTGGATCTCTTCCTTGCGGCCGACACCGTCGACGATGGTGGTGTTTTCCTTCTCGATCACCACTTTCTTGGCGCGGCCCAGCATCTGCAGCGTCACATTTTCCAGCTTGATGCCGAGATCTTCCGAGATCGCGGTGCCGCCGGTGAGAATGGCGATGTCTTCCAGCATGGCCTTGCGGCGGTCGCCGAAGCCCGGCGCCTTGACGGCCGCGACCTTGAGGCCGCCGCGCAGCTTGTTGACGACCAGCGTCGCCAGCGCCTCGCCTTCCACATCCTCGGCGATGATCAAGAGCGGCTTGCCCGACTGCACCACGGCTTCAAGCACGGGCAGCATCGCTTGCAGGTTGGAGAGCTTCTTCTCGTGGATCAGCACATAAGGCTCATCGAGTTCGACGCGCATCTTGTCCTGGTTGGTGATGAAATAGGGCGAGAGATAGCCGCGGTCGAACTGCATGCCTTCCACGACTTCGAGTTCGGTCTCGGCGGTCTTGGCCTCCTCCACCGTGATGACGCCCTCATTGCCGACCTTCTCCATCGCCTCGGCGAGGAAACGGCCGATCTCGGCATCGCCATTGGCGGAGATGGTGCCTACCTGCGCGATCTCGTCGTTTCGGGTGACCTTGCGGGCATTGGTCTTCAGTTCGGCGACCACCGCATCGACCGCCTTGTCGATGCCGCGCTTCAAATCCATCGGGTTCATGCCCGAGGCAACCGCCTTGGCCCCTTCCCTGACGATCGCCTGTGCAAGCACCGTTGCGGTCGTCGTGCCGTCGCCGGCAAGGTCGTTGGTCTTGGAAGCCACTTCGCGCACCATCTGGGCGCCCATATTCTCGAACTTGTCTTCAAGCTCGATTTCCTTGGCCACGGTGACGCCGTCCTTGGTGATGCGCGGAGCGCCGAACGACTTGTCGATGACGACATTGCGCCCCTTGGGACCGAGCGTCACCTTTACCGCATTGGCAAGGATATCGACGCCGCGCAGCATCTTCTCGCGCGCTTCGGTATGGAATTTCACTTCTTTGGCAGCCATTGGATCACTCCTTTATCTAGGCAGCATTCGTTGACTGGATGGATACGAAGAAGCCGTCAGGCGGCCTTCTTCACTTCGGCGATCTCATCGATGACACCCATCACGTCGCTTTCCTTCATGATGAGCAGGTCCTCGCCGTCGAGTTTGATTTCGGTGCCGGACCATTTGCCGAACAGGATGCGGTCGCCGACCTTGACATCGAGTTCGACAAGCTTGCCGCTGTCGTCGCGCGCGCCGGGACCGACGGCGAGCACTTCACCTTCCTGCGGTTTTTCCTTTGCGGTATCGGGGATGATGATGCCGCCGGAGGTCTTCTCCTCGGCTTCAAGGCGGCGGACCAGAATACGGTCATGCAATGGACGGAACGCCATGTCGTTCTCCTCGTGGACAAACAGGTTTTTGAGGTTCCTCCGCACCGAACCGGCAATATCGGACCGGTGCGGAACGCCCCGACCCTTCGTCAGGCATCGCGGCGCATATCGAGCTAGTTTTGCCGTTTTTCGGTTTCAAGAGACCGGCGAAAAAATTTTTCCATTCGACCAGAAAGGGCGCCAACGCACTGTTATGGCGCGGCTATTTTCGGAACCCCCGAGCTTCTCGCGACGTTGTTTGAAGAGGAACCGATCGTCCCGGCATGGCATCGGGCGAGTTCAATACGGACATCGCGGGCTGGAGGCCTGAACGGAGAGAGAAGGAGAAAGACATGGCCGATACGGTCAGCAGCGAATTCCGCCTGCAAATGGAAGGTTATGGCCTGACGACGGCCGAAATCCACTATCACCTGCCCGATCATCCGAGCCTGCTTCAGCTCTATGTCTGGCAGGACTATGATCTCGCTCCGGCCTTTCCCGAACTCAAGGGCTTTCTCCAATATTGGGAGCGCGAACTCGACGGTCCGCTGCACTCGGTCCGCATTGCTCATCATCGACTCATCCAGCCTTCGGAATGGCGGGCCGTCGAGGGCATCATCACGGTCCACTAGAGGTCTTTGGGACGGACTCCGCTCCTGCTTCGCCCCCGGAGCGACGACGTTGGAGCAAGCTCTTGCCGGCCCCACGCAGCGCCAACAATCTCCGCTCCAGGATTTCCAATTTCCATGTTGTAAAACGATCCTGCCGCGCTAGCCTGAAACCAGATGCGAGGCGGGGAAGAGGAATGGAGCTTCAGCTCAACGGCAAGGTGGCGCTGGTCACCGGCTCGACGCAAGGCATCGGCCGCGCCATCGCCGAGACGCTGGCGCGCTGCGGCGCCGGCGGCCTGCTCGTCACCGGGCGCGAGAAGACCCGCGGCGATGCCGTGGCGGAAGAGCTTTCGCGGCTCGGCACGCCGACAGTCTTCGTCGCCGCGGACCTCGCCGACCCGGCGGCCCCTGCCCTTTTGACGCAAGCCTGCATCGAGCGCTTCGGCCGCATCGATGCGCTGGTCAACGCCGCAGGGCTGACCGACCGGGCCTCGTTCCTCGACGCCGATCTCGACGGCTGGGCCTCGCTGTTCGCGGTCAACGCGCGGGCACCGTTCTTCCTCATGCAGGCGGCCATCGCCGACATGAAGAAGCGTGGCCAGGGCGGCGCCATCGTCAACATCCTGTCGATCAACGCCCATTGCGGCTCGCCGGAACTCGCCGTCTATTCCGCCAGCAAGGGCGCGCTGGCCAC
>NZ_RZRK01000806.1:0-2720 GCF_003997835.1 Mesorhizobium sp. M7A.F.Ca.CA.004.12.1.1 | reverse complement strand
CCTTGATCATGATGAACTGCTTGACGCCTTCGTCGGGCTGTAGCCGGATGACCAGCTGGTTGGCGAAGATCGGTCCGGCGCTGTCGCCGAAGATCGAATGCGGGATCGGCTTGAATTCGATGATGATTTCCGAAACCCGCGTCGCCAGCCGCTTGCCGGTGCGGAGATAGAACGGAACGCCCGACCAGCGCCAATTGCCGATCTCGGCCTTGATGGCGACGAAGGTTTCGGTGTTGCTGTCCTTGCCGAGTTCCTCGACATAGCCTTTCACCGGTCCGCCGGCCGAAGCCCCGGCGCGATACTGCCCGCGCACGGTGTGCTTTGGCGCCTCGTTGCCGTTGATGCGCTTCAGTGCCCGCAGCACCTTCAGCTTTTCGTCGCGCACGGCGTCGGCATCCATCGACGATGGCGCTTCCATGGCGACGAGGCACAGCAGCTGCAGCATATGGTTCTGCACCATGTCGCGCAGCGCGCCGGCCTTGTCGTAATAGGTGACGCGGTCTTCCAGGCCGACGGTCTCGGCCACGGTGATCTGGACATGGTCGATGTGGGCTGAATTCCACAACGGCTCGTAGAGCGCGTTGGCGAAGCGCAGCGCCATCAGGTTCTGCACCGTCTCCTTGCCGAGATAATGGTCGATGCGGAAGATCTGGCTTTCGTGGAAGTCGTCGCCGACCAGGTCGTTGAGCTTGCGTGCCGAATCGAGGTCGCGGCCGATCGGCTTTTCCAGCACGATGCGCGAGTTCGGCGTGATCAGATTGTGCTCTTTCAGCTTGTGCGAGATGTCGCCGAACAGCGCCGGCGCCACCGCCAGGTAGAAGGCTCGAATGCGGTCGCTGTCGCCGATCGCCTTCTTGAGCTTGTCGAATCCGGCGCCGCTCGTCGCATCGGCCGAGACGTAGGACAGCCGCGCCAGGAAAGTCTTCAGTTCCTTGGCGTCGATGTCGGCCGGTTTGACGTGCTCGGAGATCGCCTGTTTGGCGAAGGCCTGGAATTCTTCGTCGCTCATTTTCGAGCGCGATGTGCCGATGATGCGTGTCGGCTCCGAAAACTGATGGTCGCGCTGGCGATAATAGAGCGACGGCAGAAGCTTGCGTTCCGACAGATCGCCGGTGCCGCCGAAAATGATGAAGTCGAAAGGCTCGACGGGGATGATCTGGCTGGTCATGGTCTGTCCGCTTTGACGCCGGTCGCTGTGACGCGGCTGATATAATCTAATCGATTTAAATTTTCCAGTGCCATGGTGTCACATCTGGGTGTATGCGCCTGCCCCTTGACAGTCCGATGACCCGGAGGCTTGTCGAAGGCGCGGCTCCGGAAGCCTTCGCAGTTGCAGCATAGAGCGGGATTGACGCGAAAGCCAAAGGAGAAATCGGCGATGGCTCCACATCTTTCGGCCAATCCAGTCAGAAGCCGTGGCTTTGCGCGGATGAGCGCCAATGACGTGCCCGTTGATCGTCACCAATAGTGAGCGGAAAAAACATGCGTCTGGAAAACAAGGTTGCGATCATCACCGGTGCTGCGTCGGGTTTTGGCGAGGGCATCGCCAGGCGCTTTGCGCAGGAGGGTGCCAGGGTCGTTGTCGCCGACCTCAACGCCAGGGGCGCGGAACGCGTCGCCGGCGAGATCGGAGAAGCGGCGATCTGGACCCAGACCGATGTCTCGCTACGCTCCGAATTCGACGAGATGGTCTATGCCGCCAAAAGCGCCTTCGGCCGCATCGACATCATGGTCAACAATGCCGGCTACACCCATCGCAACGGCGATATGCTCAATGTCGACGAGGAGACCTTCGACCTGATAACATCAGTCAACATGAAGGCGATCTATCACGCGGCACTCGCCGTGGTGCCGATCATGGAGCGGCAGGGCGGCGGCGTCATCCTGACCACGGCCTCCACCGCGGGTCTGCGGCCGCGCCCCGGCCTCACCTGGTACAATGCGTCGAAAGGCTGGGCGATCACCGCCACCAAGTCGATGGCGGTCGAACTGGCGCCGAAGAACATCCGCGTCAACTGCCTCTGCCCGGTTGCCGGCGAGACCGGCATGCTGGAGAAATTCATGGGCGCCGATACGCCCGAAATCCGCGAGAAGTTCCGCGCATCGATCCCGCTCGGCCGGCTTTCGACGCCGCTCGACATCGCCAACGCCGCACTCTGGCTGGCCTCGGACGAGGCCGCCTTCATCACCGGCGTGGCGCTGGAGGTCGATGGCGGCCGCTGCATCTGAAAGTGCCAGGCGTCACGCGCCGGTCTTGATGTAACTCTTGTAGATCCAGCCGGTCTTGCCGTTGTAGGTGATCTGGCACCATTGCTTGCAGCTCTTCACCTGCACCGAGGTTTTGGCTGGCACCGTACCGATGGCGGCGGCATTTTTCTTCGGGCCGCTTCGCATGGTCACGGCCCTCAGGATGCGCCCTGTTCCGGCGGCTGCGGCTTTCCTCGGCTTCGCCTTGGCTTGGCTGTCATCCCCCTCTGCCGCTGGCTCTTGCGGCTGCACCGCGGGGATGGCGGCGGTTTGTGCGCCGTCGGGGTGGTTGCCCGCGGCTGCGTTGGGCGCGGCTACCTTGGCAAGTTCGGTGGCAGCATCGGTAGCGGCTGCCGGCTGTGCGAATGCCGCCGCTTGCTTGTCCGCTGCCTTGGGAGCGGTCGAATCGGACGCGGATGCGTCCTTCGGCTGGGAACCGGTCCAGCGCGGGTCATTGGCGGCGAGTGCGGGGA
>NZ_RZRK01000805.1:0-2722 GCF_003997835.1 Mesorhizobium sp. M7A.F.Ca.CA.004.12.1.1 | reverse complement strand
GGGTAGGGGTGAGGGGCAGCACGACCTTGCGAAAGATTCGGCGCCACCCGTGGAAGCCATGCCGGCTGCTCTCGTGGCCGAAGCGCCCGCCGCCGAAATCGCACCTCTCATTCGCCAGCCGGCCCCGGTCGAATCGCAGCCGGTCATTGCGGAAATCGCGCCCGAGCCGCAGCCTCTTCCACAACCCGCGCCGGAGCCGAAAGCCGCCCCCGGCAAGGTGACCGTCACCAAGAAGGTCGAGCAGAAAGCCGAGCCGCAGAAGGCGCCCGAACCGGCACCGAGGCGCTCCTGGTTCCAGCGCATGAAGGACGGGCTTGCCCGCTCCTCCAAGGAGCTCACCGGCAACATTGCCGGCGTCTTCACCAAGCGCAAGCTGGATGAGGAGACGCTGCAGGATCTGGAGGATGTGCTGATCCGCGCCGATCTCGGCATGGAAACGGCCTTGCGCGTTACCGACGCGCTGGCCGCCAGCCGCTACGGCAAGGACGTCTCCGACACCGAGGTCCGCGCCATCATGGCGGCCGAGGTGGAAAAAGTGCTGACCCATGTCGCCATGCCGCTGGAGCTCGATCTCTCGCACAAGCCGCATGTCATCCTGGTGGTCGGCGTCAACGGCACCGGCAAGACCACCACGATCGGTAAGCTCGCCGCCAAGCTCACCGATGGCGGCCTGTCGGTGATGCTCGCCGCCGGCGACACCTTCCGCGCCGCTGCGATCGAGCAGCTGAAGATCTGGGGCGAGCGGACGAAATCGCCGGTCATCGCCTCCAAGATCGGCGCCGATGCCGCAGGGCTCGCCTATGACGCCTTCGAGAAGGCCAGGGAAGCCGGTTCCGACGTGCTGATCATCGACACCGCCGGCCGCCTGCAGAACAAGACCGAACTGATGGCCGAGCTCGAAAAGATCGTTCGCGTGCTGGGCAAACTCGATCCGGAAGCACCGCACACCGTGCTGCAGACGGTCGACGCCACCACCGGCCAGAACGCGCTCAACCAGGTCGAGATCTTCCGCAATATCGCCGGCGTCAACGGCCTGGTGATGACCAAGCTGGACGGCACGGCACGCGGCGGTATTCTGGTGGCGATCGCGGCAAAACACAAATTGCCGGTTTATTTCATCGGCGTCGGCGAACAGGTCGACGACCTCGAACCGTTCTCAGCAAGCGAATTCGCCAGGGCGATCGCTGGAGTAGCCTAACAAGCATGTCCCAAAAAGGTGCAGACTTTTTGGATCAGATCATGCGCAAGAAAGAGATTCCATGAACCCACCCATTCTCGAACGCGATCCGTCGGACCCGCAGAAGCAGAAGAAGGAAGGCGTCAATCCGCTGCTCAAGCTGGTGCTCGAGCTTGGGCCGTTGATGGTGTTCTTCTTCGCCAATGCGCGCAGCGGATGGCTGGTGCAGAAATTCCCTGTTCTGGCCGAGTTCGGCGGGCCGATCTTCGTTGCCACCGGGCTGTTCATGGCCGCCACGGCAATCGCGCTGATCGCCTCGTGGCTGCTCACCCGCACCTTGCCGATCATGCCGATGGTGTCGGGCGTCGTCGTCTTCATCTTCGGCGCGCTGACGCTCTATCTGCAGGACGACATCTTCATCAAGATGAAGCCGACCATCGTCAACACGCTGTTCGGCGGCGTGCTGCTCGGCGGCCTCTACTTCGGCAAGTCGCTGCTTGGCTATGTCTTCGATTCAGCCTTCAGCCTCGACGCCGATGGCTGGCGGAAACTGACCTTCCGCTGGGGCCTGTTCTTCCTGTTCCTGGCCATCGTCAATGAGGTGGTGTGGCGCAATTTTTCCACCGACGCCTGGGTTACTTTCAAGGTCTGGGGCATCATGCCGATCACGCTTCTATTCACCTTCAGCCAGATGCCGCTGATCCTGCGTCATTCACTCGAGGACAAGGCCGGCAAAGAAGAGAAGGCCGGGAAATAGAGCAACTCCAAGAAAAGTGTCCGGAGCTGCGTCAAAACAAAGGGAAACAGCGGTTCTGCGTTCGTGAGACAATGAACCGTTCTGGGGAGAGGGACATGGAATTCATCACCACGCACGACCAGTTGAGGACGATCTACAAGACGCCACGGCCAACCGACGGTTCTATCCGCAAGGAGCTGAAAAAACTTGACGGCCATTGCCGCTCCTTCATCGGCAAGAGCCCGTTCGTGCTGATCGGCTCGTCCGACGGTGCCGGCAACGCCGACGTGACGCCGAAGGGCGACAAGCCGGGCTTTGCCACCGTTCTCGACGACACCACCATCGCCATTCCCGACCGGCCCGGCAACAACCGGCTCGACACGCTGGAGAACATCCTCCTCAATCCCTCGGTCGGGCTGCTCTTCCTCATTCCCGGCATGAACGAGACGCTGCGCGTCAACGGCGATGCCCGCATCACCGTCGACGCAAATTTGCGCGAACGGCTCGCCGTCGACGGCAGGGAGCCGCAAAGCGTCGTCGTGGTCAGCGTCAAGGCCGCCTACATGCACTGCGCAAAAGCCTTCATGCGCTCGGATTTGTGGAAGCCGGAAACCTGGTACGACCGCGCGACGCTGCCGACGCTCGGCCAGATCATGCGCGATCAGCTGGCGGTTGCCGATTCCGCCGAGGCGACCGATCGCTGGCTCGACGAGGAATACAAGAAGACGATGTGGTAGGTTTTTCGACCCACGATTCGTCCTGACTGGTCCATCTTGCTGAACATCCTTGCCATTTCCGGAAGCCTGCGC
>NZ_RZRK01000804.1:0-2651 GCF_003997835.1 Mesorhizobium sp. M7A.F.Ca.CA.004.12.1.1 | reverse complement strand
ATGCCTTGGTCGCTTCGTTCACTCAGTAGACCGGAGATACAGCCATGCCGATCCCCCGGTACAAAGCGCCATCGCGCAACGCCTACGACATCGTCATCGTCGGCGGAGCGGTTGTCGGCTCGTCCACGGCCTACTGGCTGAGCCAGGCGCTGGGCAGCGGTGCCTCGATCCTCGTGGTCGAGCGCGATAGCAGTTACGAGTTTTCATCGACGGCGCTGTCCACCAGCGCGATCCGGCAGCAATATTCCAATCCGATCAATGTGAAGATCAGCCAGTTCGGCATCGAGATCATCCGCACCTTCCAGGAGCGTATGGCACCTTTCTACAAGGACGAACCGGCGCCCGACCTCGGCTTCAAGGAGCATGGATATCTTTACTGCTGTTCACCCGACGGCGTCGAAGCGGCCCGCGAGCGCGTCGATCTGCAGCGCAGTTTTGGGGCCCACACAGTGTTCCTCGAGCCGGGCCCGCTGAAGGATCGCTTCCCCTGGCTCAATGTGGAGGATCTCGGTGGCGGTTCCTGGGGGGCTAGGGAAGAGGGCTGGTTCGACTCCGTGGGGCTGATGAACGGTTTCCGCCGCGCCGCCCGCGCCAGCGGCGTCGAGTATATCGACAATGCAGCGACAGGGCTGGATATTGCCGATGGACGGGTCATCTCGGTGCGCCTCGCGACCGGCCAGACGGTTCGTTGCGGAACATTGGTCAACGCCGCGGGTCCGCGCGCGCAGCAGGTCGCAGCCATGGCCGGCCTGTCGATCCCGGTCGCGCCCTACAAGCGCTACAGCTTCGTCTTTGCCAGCGCCAACCCGATCCCCGGCCGGATGCCCAACGTCATCGACCTTTCCGGTACATTCGTGCGCCCGGAAGGCGAACTTTTTCTCACCGGCAACACGCCGCAGGGCGACGGACCGGCCGGCTACGACGACTTTGAAATGCACCATGAAGAGTTCGACGACTACATCTGGCCGGCACTCTGGCACCGCATTCCGTCTTTCGACGCACTCAAGGTCCAGACCAGTTGGACCGGCCACTACGAGTACAACATGCTCGACCACAACGGCATCGTCGGCTTCCACCCGCAGGTGACCAATTTCATGTTTGCCAACGGCTTCTCGGGGCACGGGCTGCAACAGTCGCCAGCCGTGGGCCGGGGAGTTTCAGAACTTATCGTTCACGGGGCTTTCCAGACGCTCGATCTGTCGCCATTCTGTTACGAGCGCATAGAGCGCAACGAGCCGTTCCTCGAGGAAGCGGTGATCTAGGGCGAGACGATCGACCACCCCGTTTTGATTTGGCGAAGCAATTCATCACGGGACGTCGGTCGTGTTCGAGATTGCACCAAGCACAAGCGCCCCGGTTGTCCTCCTGGCCTCGAGATCGCGATGAGCGTCGGCAGCCTGCGCCAGATCATATTGCCTGGGGCGCGCCGATCTTGATCACACCTAGGTGCAAGCTGGCGGAGAGAGCGGGATTCGAACCCGCGTTACGGTCTCCCGTAAACACACTTTCCAGGCGTGCGCCTTCAACCACTCGGCCACCTCTCCGTCCATGCATGTCGCGTCGGCCGGTTTTGCCGCGCGGGTTGGGGAGATGCACCTCCCTTGGGGCAAGGCGGAACTTCCGCCATCGGCGCCGCCAACCAGCGAACGCCCTTCCCCGCACCTGAGCCGTCGAAGCAACAGGCGCGGGGCTCATCTAGTCGATCCGGCGCCGAATGCCAAGCCATATCAGCAGTCTATTCGCTTTGCCGGCCATACAGTGTTTCGCAAGGCCGCCGGCATGCCCGTTTTTACGGGCGCCGCCGCTGCAATGGTGTGCACAGGCACGACCGCCGGGCCGGCCGCCCTTGACTTCCC
Organism: Mesorhizobium sp. M7A.F.Ca.CA.004.12.1.1; assembly: GCF_003997835.1. Lineage (NCBI taxonomy): Bacteria > Pseudomonadati > Pseudomonadota > Alphaproteobacteria > Hyphomicrobiales > Phyllobacteriaceae > Mesorhizobium > Mesorhizobium sp. M7A.F.Ca.CA.004.12.1.1. The sequence continues at coordinate 795 of NZ_RZRK01000804.1, read as the reverse complement.
CCGGAGTTGCCTGTCGGGTGCCGAGGCTTTGCGGGGGCATTGTGCGGACATGACATCGAGCAATGGACAGACGCCAGTCAGGCGGCCGGACAGCGGGCTTTCCTTCGTGCCGGTGGGCTGGCTCGTCTTCGTCATGGCGTGGTCGGTCTACGGCCTGATCTCCGTCTGGCCCGCGGTCGGCGCCACCGGCCTGCCAGACAGCGTGTTTTACCTTGTCTATGGCGGGCTCGCCGTCGACATCATCACCATCCTGTGGGGGCTTTACCTGCTCGGCCTCGCCTTCGGCCGCTCGGCCCGTTTCCCGCGCCAGTTCACCATCTGGCAGGTCGCCACAATCATCTGGCTGGTGGCCTGGCAGGCCTGTGCACTGACGATTTCGGATTTCGTCTTTTCGGGCCAGGCGCTTGCCATCACCGCTGCTCAACTCGCCATCGGGGTCCTCTGCATCTATCTGCTGCGCCGTGGATCCGAAGCCGATGCCGTTTATGTCAATCCGGAAACCGAAAGCCCGCCTGTCTTCGTCTCGGTCGTCGCCGCGCTGCTCGGCATCGTCCTGGGCGCGGTCATCGGCGCCGTGGGCGGATTCGCCATCGGCTCGGTGATCGCTGATGCCACCGAGATGAGCTGTTTCGAGGGCGCCTGCGGCTATTTCGCCGTGTTCACCGGCCTGGCCGGCCTGGTGATCGGCGCCATTGGCGGCGGCGTTTTTGCCGTCTGGCGTGTCCATCGGCGCAAAAGGAAGCCGGCCGCATAATTCGCGCAGGGCAACGAATCCGGGTTCACCCGGTCTTTGAA
>NZ_RZRK01000803.1:0-2735 GCF_003997835.1 Mesorhizobium sp. M7A.F.Ca.CA.004.12.1.1 | reverse complement strand
CGCCTGAGGAAAGCTATGTCTCCGACGCGCTGGTGGCGCTTGGCGACTATTTGCGCACGGGCATTCCCGGCAGCCCGGTCGCCGAGAACGAGGTGGCGGCCCAGGAATATTACATGCGCGCCGCCGCCAACTACCGCAATCCGAACGCGCAGTTCGAGATGGGGCAGATGTTCTTGAAGGGCGAGGGCGGCGTGAAGGCCAGTGTCAAGCAGGCCGGGCGCTGGTTCCAACTCGCCGCCGAGAAAGGCCATGCCGGCGCCCAGGCGACACTGGGCCATTTGTTGTTCCAGAGCGGCAAGATCGTTCGCGGCCTGGCGATGATGACGGCAGCGCTCGAACGCGCTTCGCCGGCTGACCAGCCCTGGATCCGCGGCATGCAGGAAGAGGCATTTGCCACCGCCGGCGAGGCCGACCGCCGCACCGCCATCTCGCTGGCCGATGATATCCTCACCAAGGGCAACAACGCGGACCAGTAGTCTCGCGGCTGCGTCAGCTTCACCAGCAGCACTCGATTTCGATCGCGATCAGTTCTCGATCGGCTCCGTCGGCACCATGCTGGGCGCCGGCGTCGAGATCGGCGTGACATGGGGGTGTGGCGCCAAGGTGTTTTCCGGGCAGCTATCCCCGATCTTCGTCCACGATGTGTTGTTGAGCACCATGTCGCAGCGGGCCAGATGGCTCCGGTCGGCAACCGTCAGGCAGGCGACCTGGCCAAGCTGGTAGGATTTTCCATTGGCCAAGCATTCCTGGTCGGCAAATGCCGCACCGGGAGCGGCCATGGCAAATGCCAGGCCGATCGGACAAAGATGAAATCGTGTGCTCATGGAACCCCAGCCGCCATGCTGGACCGCAATGAACGGCGCGAAATGTGGCGATATGAGGTCCAGCGCCTGCGTGCCCGGCGAGGTTCTCTCAGGCCGGCTGAAGCGCGAGATCGATCGCCACCGGGACGTGATCGGACGGTTTTTCCCAGGCGCGCACGTGCTTTTCGATCGACGCGGAAGAAAACCGGTTGGCGGCTTCCGGCGACAAAAGCAGGTGGTCGATGCGGATGCCGTTGTTCTTCTGCCAGGCGCCGGCCTGATAGTCCCAGAACGTGTAGGTGTCGTGCGCGTCGGTGACCGCGCGCACCGCCTCGGTGAAACCAAGGTTGAGCAGCCGGCGGAAGGCTTGTCGCGTCTGCGGCTGGAACAGGGCGTCGCCCAGCCAGTTCTCCGGAAACCGCGCGTCGATCCGCTCGGGAATCACGTTGTAGTCGCCGGCGAGCACCAGGGCCTCCTCAAGTCTCAGCCGTTCTTCGGCCCAGCGCTCCAGCCGCGCCATCCAGGACAGCTTGTAAGGAAACTTCTTCTCGTCATCGATCGGATTGCCGTTCGGCAGATAGAGCGAGGCGACGCGCAAGGCGCCCTTGTCGGTCGAGAAAACGCCTTCGATGAAACGCGCCTGTTCATCGGCATCGTCGCCGGGCAGGCCCCGGATGACTTCGTCGAAGCGCAGCTTCGACAACAGGGCCACGCCGTTGAAACCCTTCTGGCCATGGGTTTCGACATTGTAGCCAAGCGCCTCGATCTCGGCGCGCGGGAATTGCTCGTCGACGGTCTTGATCTCCTGCAGGCAGACGATGTCGGGTGCGCTCTCGGTCAGCCAATGGGTGAGATTGCCAATGCGGGCGCGGACACCGTTGATGTTCCAGGTGACGATTTTCATGGCGGTCTCGATGCTATTCAGTTGGATTCTTGCGGCGGATGGCGTTCGACGAGGCCAATCGTATTGCCAGCCGGGTCCTTTAGGAAGGCCATCCATTCGCTTTCCCCCGCTGGACCGAACTGGCCCTCCGTGTCGCGATGGACAAGTGTTGGCGGCGCGGTGAAGGGTACGCCTGCCGCGACCGCAGAGGCATGGAAGTCGTCGAGGCCGGATATGTCGAGATAGACGGTTCCGGCCGGTATGCCGTCAGTGAACAGCAGCCTGATATCGCCGGCCATGATGAAGGCGATGCCCGGCGGATCGAAGCGCGCATGAACCGCCATGCCGAGCACGTCGCGCCAGAAAGCCAGCGTGGTGTCGAGATCACGGCCAGCCGACAGCGCGATCTGACGGATCGCACTAATGGCAGGCATTCTATATGGAGAAACTCGTGCCGCAGCCGCAGGAGGCGACGGCGTTCGGATTGCGGATCTGGAACGACTGGCCCATCAGATCGTCGACGAAATCGATCACAGAGCCGCCCATATAGACCAGCGACAGGTCGTCGATCAGCACGGTGGCGCCGTCCTTCTCGATGGCGACGTCGTCGTCGTTGCGCGTATCGACCAGGTCGAACTTGTAGGAGAAGCCCGAGCAGCCGCCGCCTTCGACCGACACGCGCAGCGCCGTCTTGCCGGCCTCGTTCGAGACAATCCTGGCGATCCGCCTGGCGGCGGCCTCGGTCATATCGACTTTCATGGCAGTCTTGGCATCAGCGCCCATGGGCGTCACCTTGCTTTCGGTTTCACATGATAGGTATGAAGCGCGAGGGGCCAAGTCAACCTGGCTAAGTCAACTGCGGCAGCATCAGCCATGACCAACGAGTTGGGCGACATCGGATTCGGCTATCGGCCGCGCGCCGCCTATGCCTGCGATCCGGCAAAGTCGCGCGGGCGGCTGTTCGACGAGGTGGAAAGCCCGACCCGCACGCCATTCCAGCGTGACCGTGACCGCATCATCCATTCGACGGCCTTCCGGCGGCTCAAGCA
>NZ_RZRK01000802.1:0-2743 GCF_003997835.1 Mesorhizobium sp. M7A.F.Ca.CA.004.12.1.1 | reverse complement strand
AGGCCGGGAAATGCGCGTCGCCGACGATCGATCCGGCGCCGAAAGTTACGATCGGCCGGGGTTTTGAGGGTTTTGGCCAGGATTGAACGAGCAAGGCAGGGTCGAAACCGCCTTCAATCATGATGGAAGACCTCGTCCATCTCGGCCCACCACTCGCCCTCTTTGCGCGTCGCCAGCGGCTCCTGGCATGGCATGCAGACCGCCCACCATTCCTGCGTCTTCGGATCGGCCGCCATCTTCGCCATGTCGGCTTCGTAGTCGCTGCCGTGATATTCGAAAGTGCTGAACAGCAGGTTCTCCGGCCGCTTCAGGTAGATCGAATAATTCTTGATGTTGCAGGCGGAGATCATGGCCAGCACGTCGGGCCAGACGGCGGCATGGAGGCGGACATACTCATCGACCTTTTCCGGCTTCAGTCGCAGAACCATCCCCATCCGCTGCATGCCCGTCTCCTATTTCGTGATCGCCGTGGTGAATTCGGCGATGCTCATGGCCTTGACCGCGTCCCAGTCCCAATCGATGCCGATGCCCGGCTCGTCGGGCGCCAGCGCCTGGCCATCCTCGATCCGCAGGCGCTTGCCGGTCAACTGGTCGAGCTGCGGAATGTACTCGACGTATCGGCCGTTCTGAACAGCGCAGGTCAGGCTGACATGCAGTTCCATCAGGAAATGCGGGCAGACCGGAATGTCGAAGGCCTCCGCCGCGTGCGCGATCTTGAGCCAGGGCGTGATGCCGCCGATGCGGCCGACATCGACCTGCACGATCGAGCAGGCGCCTTTCTGCATGTATTCGCGAAAATGGCGAATGGAATAGAGCGACTCGCCGATCGCGATCGGCGTCGGCGTCGAGTTCGACAACCGCACATGTCCGTCAATATCGTCGGCCGGCAGCGGCTCCTCGATCCAGGCGAGGTCGAGTTCGCGCAACCTCGCGGCGCGCCGGATCGCCTCGTCGATCGAAAATCCCTGATTGGCGTCGGTCATGATCTCATAGCCGTCGCCGACAGCCTTGCGCACCGCCGACAGGCGCGCAAGATCCTCCGACCCGTGCGGCCTGCCGATTTTCACTTTCGAGCCGCGAAAGCCCTTCGCCTTGGCGGCTAGCGCATCGTCAACCAGCGCCTGCGTCTCGATGTGCAGCCAACCGCCTTCGGTCGTGTAGAGCGGGCAGCGATCCTTGGCACCGCCGGCCAGTTTCCACAGCGGCAGGTTCTGTTTCTTGGCCCGCAGATCCCATAGTGCCGTGTCGATCGCCGCGATCGCTATAGCGGTGATCGCGCCAATCGTGGTGGCATGCGTGGCGAATTCGAGATCGTGCCAGATCGCCTCGATCATGTCGGGGTCGCGGCCGATCAGGCGCGGCACCAGATGGTCTGACAAAAGCCGCATCACCGACGAGCCGCCGGTGCCGATCGTGTAGCTGTAGCCGGTGCCGACCGCGCCGTCGGAATCGGTGATGGTCACGATCGGCGTTTCCTGGCTGACGAAGCTCTGGATGGCGTCGGTGCGTTTGACCTTGGGCACAAGGTCCACCATCCGAAGGTCGACTTTCTCGATTCTGGTCATGCCGATCAGCTCCGCAATGTCTTTCCGGTCTCAGTGGCAAACAGATGCGCCTGCGACATGTCGAGGCTCATGGCGACGCGCTCGCCCGGCCGGAGTGGCCTCGGGTTCAGCATGCGCGACACCCAGTCCGTACCGTTGAATTCGACGAACACCAGCGTCTCGTTCCCGAGCGGTTCGGTAACGGTGATCGGCAGTTCGATCTGGTGGACGTCTGCCGCGCCACCGGAACTGATGCCATGGCCGGTTGGATAGATGTCGTCCGGCCGTAGCCCGAACACAACCTTGTCGCCGGTCGTGACATTGGCCTTGAACTGAGCGGGCAGCGGCAGCTTTTCGCCGTTGGCGAAAACCATCTGGCCGTCATCGATCGTGGCCTCGTGCAAATTCATCGGCGGCGAACCGATGAAGCCGGCAACGAAGCGGGTTGCCGGCCGCCGAAAGACCTCGTCGGGCGTGCCGACCTGTTCGATATGGCCGTCGCGCATGATGACGATGCGATCGGCCAGCGTCATTGCTTCGACCTGGTCGTGGGTGACGTAGATCACCGTCGACTGCACCTTGGCATGCAGCTTCTTGATCTCGGTGCGCATCTGCGTGCGCAATTTGGCGTCGAGATTCGAAAGCGGCTCGTCGAACAGGAAGACGTCAGGATCGCGCACGATGGCGCGGCCCATGGCGACGCGCTGGCGCTGACCGCCGGACAGTTGTGAGGGGCGGCGATCGAGCAACGTGTCGAGGCCGAGGATGGCCGAGGCTTCGGCGACACGGCGCTCCATGTCTTCCTTGGCGGCACCTGCGATCTTCAGAGAGAAGCCGAGATTTTCGCGCACCGTCATGTGCGGATAGAGCGCGTAGGACTGGAACACCATCGAAATGTTGCGCGAGCGTGGCGGCAGGTCGTTGACGATGCGCCCGCCAATCTCTATCGAGCCGGCGCTGATCTCTTCCAGCCCGGCGATCATCCGCAGCGTCGTCGACTTGCCGCAGCCGGAGGGGCCGACCAGCGCGATGAATTCGCGGTCGGCGATGTCGAGATCGATGCCGTGCACGATCCCGACAGCGCCGTAGCGCTTGGTCAGCTTGGTGAGGGTAACGGTTGCCATGGTATCAGCCTTTCACCGCGCCGGAGGTCAGGCCGCCGACAAGGTGTTTCTGGACGACGTAGGTGAGGGTGAGCG
>NZ_RZRK01000801.1:0-2752 GCF_003997835.1 Mesorhizobium sp. M7A.F.Ca.CA.004.12.1.1 | reverse complement strand
CAAGGGCGCCGAAGTGGTCTCGCTCGACGCCTTCCGCAAGAAATAGGCCGGCGACTTACGCCGTGGCCGAAATCGTCAATCTCCGCCAGGCCCGCAAGCAAAAGGCGCGGGACGAAAAGCTGCGCGCCGCCGAACAGAATCGCGCGCTGCACGGCCGCTCCAAGGCCGAAAAAGAACGCGACCGCATCGCCGCCGACAAGAGTGAAAAATTCGTTGCCGGGCATCGTCGTGAAAAGCCCGGCGACCCTGACCACCTATGAGCCCGGTCGAAAAGCGTTCGGTGACCATTCGCGGCCACCGCACCAGCTACTCGCTCGAAAAACCCTTCTATGACGACCTCGTCGCGATCGCGGCGACCAGAAAGCTGACGCTTGCCGCGCTTGTCGCCGAAGTCGACGTGACAAGGCCCCGCGACACCAACCTGTCCTCTGCGTTGAGGCTCCATGTCCTGGAGTGGGCGAAGCGCGGAACGGATTTCTAGAGGCCCTCGACCGCCGCTTCCTTCTTCCTGCGTCTGGTGCCGAAGCCAAGCAAGGTCGAACGTTCGCGCTCCTCGGCCTGTTTCCTGGACCGCACGCGCATCAAATCCTTCCAGCCGACATAGCCGACCAGCAAAGAGCCTTCGCGAGTGACGACGGGCAGATGAGAGACGTTGGCCGTCAGCAGCTTGTCGGAGAGGCCTTCGAGATATTCGTCCGGATAGGCCAGCGTCGCCTTGCTGCCGGCCAGCAGTTCGCCAAGCGTGGTGGTGCGGTGCGTGCCGGCGCGTCTCCAGCGCAATATCGCCGGCGGATCGATGAGGCCCAGCACATGGCCGTGCTCATCGACCACCGGGAAACTCGGATGCCGTGTTTCCGGCGCTGTCAGGAATGCCGCAGCGCCATGCAGCGTCATCGTCGCCGGCACGCTTTCGACCTGTGGGGTCATCACCTCGCGCACCCTGGTCAGGGCGAAAGGGTCGACGCGGTATTCGCGAACCAGATGATGTCCCCTTCTGGCGATCTTTTCGGTCAGGATCGACCGCTTCATCAGAAGCACGGTGACGGCGTGCGCCGCGGCGCAGGCAGCAATCAGCGGCACCAGCATATGTGTGTTGCCGGTCAGTTCGACGGCGAAGAACGTGGCGGTCAGCGGCGCACGCATCGTGCCGCCCATCGTGGCGGCCATTGCCAGCAGCGCCCAGAAACCGGGATCCGCGGCAGGCAGAACGCCGGCGAGCACAGCGCCCATAGCCCCACCCATGATCAACAGCGGCGCCAGCACACCTCCCGACGTTCCCGAGCCGAGCGCTGCCGACCAGATGATCGCCTTGACCACCAGCAGCAGAAGGGCCGCTGTCGCGACGGTGCGGCCATCCAGCATGTCGGTGATGTTGTCATAGCCGACACCGAGCGCGTGCGGTTCGATCAGCCCGCCTATGCCGACCACCAGGCCGCCAAGCATCGGCCACCACATCCAGTGGATCGGCAGCTTCTGAAAACCGTCCTCGCAGGCATAGACCATCTGCGTCAGCAGTCCCGACAAAAGTCCTGCACAAACGCCGATCGCCACCCAGCCGGCAAGGCCGACAAAGGATACCTCCATGCCGCCCTGAAACGGAAAGATCGGCCCGGGCAGATGCAGCATGGTGCGCTCGACCTCGGCGATAACAGCCGCCACCGCCACCGGGATGAAGCTGCGCGGGGTCCATTCGAAAAGCAGCAGTTCGACCGCCAGCATGATGGCTGCAATCGGTGTTCCAAAAACCGTAGTCATGCCCGCTGCCGCACCAGCCACCAGCAGTGTCTTGCGCTCGTTGTCGCTGACCGGCAGCATCTGCGCGATCAGCGAGCCGATGGCGCCGCCAGTCATGATGATCGGGCCTTCGGCGCCGAACGGCCCGCCGGAGCCGATCGAGATCGCCGACGACAGCGGCTTCAGGATCGCCACCTTGGCGTCGAGTTTTGAGCGCCCGAGCAGGATCGCCTCGATGGCCTCGGGAATGCCATGGCCGCGGATCTTCTCGCTGCCGAAGCGCGCCATCAGGCCGATGATCAGCGCACCGATCACCGGGACGATGACGGCGGCAAGCCCAAGCGGTGTGTCCTCAAGCTTCAGGTCGGCAAGCGAGAACTGGCCGAAATAGGCGATGTTGGTGGCCAGCCGGATCAGCTTCAAAAGCGCGATGCCGGCAACCAGTCCGGCTGTCGCCACCACCACGGCAATGGCCGCGACGAGCAGCACCCTGGCGTCCGTGGTGAAATCACGCAGATGCTCCGGGTTCGAGTGAGGGGTCTTCATGGCGGGCTTTGCTTCCTGGCGGCGGGCCGAATGTGGATATGCGGCACGGTCGAAGCGGCCAGCCGGGCTTGTCGGTGGCTATGTATCGTAACACGATATAAATATTCAAACCGGTTTCGCCCGAAATCCGTTTGAGCTTTCGCCGGAAAACGAACACATGTCTGATATGTCGCAGCCACAAAAACCACGCCCCGCCATCAGCCAGGCCGATTACCAGCGACTGTCGGAGTTTCGCTATCTGATCCGCCGCTTCCTCGAATTCAGCCAGGTCCAGGCGGAAGACGCCGGCCTGACCCCGCGCCAGCATCAGGCGCTGCTGGCGATCAAGGGATTCCCCGGCGGCGGCCCGGTGACGGTTGGCGACCTCGCCGAGCGCCTGCGCATCCGCCACCACAGCGCCGTCGAGCTGGTCAACCGCCTCGGCGAGGCGGGGCTGGGTACAAGGGATCAGGATAAGGACGACCACCCCCGC
>NZ_RZRK01000800.1:0-2756 GCF_003997835.1 Mesorhizobium sp. M7A.F.Ca.CA.004.12.1.1 | reverse complement strand
CGGCATGAGGGGGAATCTGGCAACGCTGATGCGCCTTGCCGATACGCCGCTGCCGCTGCCGACGGGTGCCTTGACCGGAATCCGCTCGCTGATGTCTTCCGAGGCCGCGGTGCGAGCAGTGTCGCACCTGCTCAGCCATTCCGGACCGCTTCGCCCGATCTATGTCGGCGCCGATGTGCCGCCGGTCGCCGCCGAGGCCATCATCGCCGCCTTTCGCAGAGGTTTGGGTCGGCCTGTGCGCCTGATGGCTGTGCCGGCCGGTCTGATACGGCCGGTCGTGGCCGCGCTCGGCAGGCGGGCGTTCTGGGACAGCCTGACCGCGACACAGATATGCGACCCCGCCCTGCTGGTATCGCAGGGGTGGACGCCTGAAGCCGGCACGCTCGAGCGGCTGGTCGAGCTGGCGCGGCTCGGTAGATCCTGACTTTCTTGCTTGACCATGATCTTTTCCAAAAACCGGCTTCCACTTTTTGGGATCATGGTCTGCGGTAGAGCGTTCCAAACAGGATCCGAAGGTCGAGCCAGAACGACGCAGTGCGGAGGTAGGCAGCATCCGTTTCGGCCAAAAGCTCCGGGTTCGACATGTCGATGCCCCTGATCTGGGCCAGGCCGGTTATGCCCGGCAGCGCCGCCAAAACCCCCAGCCGCCTGCGACACTCGATCAACTCGGTTTGGGTCGGCAGGCAGGGGCGCGGCCCGACCAGGCTCATTTCGCCCTTCAGGACATTCCAGAATTGCGGCAGCTCGTCGAGCTTGAACTTCCGTAGGACCTTCCCGACCGATGTCACGGAATCCGCCGGCGCCTCATGCGAGGGTAGTGACGGCGTCCCGACATACATGGTGCGCAACTTGTGGCAGCGAAAAAGCCGACCGTCACGGCCGACCCGCACCTGTGAAAAAATAGCCGGGCCCGGCGACGATGCTCGAACGGCAAGGACGGTGAGCGCCAAGACAGGAGATGTCGCCACCAGCAGCAGAGCCGCACCGGCAATATCGAAGATTTGCTTGGCTGCCTTCATGAACGGCCGATAGTGCTCCCTGCCGAAGTCCCGAGGCAACGCCGCAGGCCAATGCCGTCAATCCGGTCGACGTAGCATGAGCCGATCTCTTGACCAAGCGCGCCACGCAGCCGTCGCAATGTTCAGATGCGCCCCAGGATGAAGGCGAGATAGAGCCCAATGTTTCCGGAAACGGTCTGCCGATAGACGCCGCTTTGGCGCAAGCCTGCCAAGCGGCGGGAAAGGCCACCGTTGCGCCCGCGGATGAAAAGGTCGAGGCACGCCGTCGCGTCCTCGGTCAGGAGATCGCGATTGACGGCGAGACCGTCGAGGTTGAGGTCCGTCCAGCCGGCGAATTCCCCCTTGAACAGGCGGCCAAGCCGGGAGAACCTTGCTTTCCAGGACACGTTGGCGCCGACCAGGTTCGCCGCGTGCTGCCGGTAGCGCACCAGCGGCTGCGGATCGTAGCGGACGATGCCGCCGGCGGCGGTCACGATGAGATAGGCCCACCAGTCATGGCTGACGAACCCGGTCCGCGTGGAGGCCCTGGCCAGCAGGTCGCGTGCCGCGGCGTTGAGCAGGATTGTGTTGCCGCCGGCGATGCTTTGCACAAGCGCGTTGCGAAAGGATGGCGGCCGGGCAAACAGCGGCGAATGGCCGACAAGGCTTCCTGTTTCCGTCATGGTTGCGGTTCGCGAACAAAACATCAGCGGGGTTTTCGCATCTTGGGTCCGCATCCAGCTGATAGCGCTCTCCAGCCTGTCGGGCTCCCAGATATCGTCCTGGTCGCAGAAGGCATAGCAGTCCGCCTCGATGCGTCGGTCGACGATCATGGAGCGGAAATTGGCGGCGAAGCCTTGCCGCGGCCCCTCTACCAGCGTCATCCGCCCCTTGGGCCGCCAGCGGGATTTCCATGTCTCGATGATGGCGGTCGTGCCATCGGTGGAGCCATCGTCTGAAATCCACAAGTCGACCAGAGGGTGCGACTGCTCGAGCAGGGACTGCAGCTGCTCCTCGATGAAGGCGGCGCCGTCTTTCGTGCCCATCAGGACCGCGATGCGCAGATCATCTTTGCTCACGAGCAAGATCGCTTTCTGAATTCTGAACCGGGCCTAGCTCGCCTGCCCCGCCGTTTTCGGGATCGCGTCTTGACGTGCACTTGCCCTGGCCTTCTTGGCGCGGTCGAGACCTGCCAATGCGGCGAGCGCGGCAGCCTTGTCCTGATTTTTCGCCGACTGCTGCAGGGCCGAGAGCGCGACCTGGACATCCGACCATTCCACGACGTCCGTGCTGAGACCGAAAACCTTCGAGATGCCGAGTTCGACGAGTTCCTCGTCTTCGCCATGCAGCGTTTCGTGAAGTTTTTCGCCCGGCCTGATGCCCGTGAACCGGATCGCGATGTCCTTGTATGGGCTCTTTCCGGACAAGCGGATCATCGTTTCGGCCACTTCAAGGATCGGCACCGGCTTGCCCATGTCGAGCATATAGACGGCATAATCGTCTCCGCTCTGCCGCGACCCGGCATCGGCCGCCGACATGATGACGAGATCGACGGCTTCGGCCACGGTCATGAAATAGCGCGTCATGCGCCGGTCGGTGATGGTGACGGGCCCCCCAGCCTCGATCTGCGCCTGGAATATGGTCGCCACCGAACCATTGCTGCCGAAGACATTGCCGAACCGCACTGCAATGAACTTGGTGGCCGGGAGGCGCCCGCCCGTCTCGCCTGCCGGCGTGCCGTGCAAGGCACTGATGATC